>NZ_JBQHVO010000013.1:0-88453 GCF_052064465.1 Niallia sp. HCP3S3_B10
TCGCTTGGTGGCCTTTTTGTCTAGTTGGGGGACTCGTCCCCCAACTAGACAAAAAGGATATTTATTCTCCCACAAACATTTTACTCATACTCACTTCAAAATGTAAAATACTGGAGAGAACATCCGGCAAGATTTGCTTTATGGTACTTTAATCCTAGCGGAGCTTGTCCTCCAACATGGTATGACCAACCTTTTACCGGGCAATTTAAACAACACTGTTTTTATGAACCAAAGGCAGGAACATGTGAAAGTGTATATATAGGATGAGAACTTATGAATAAGCTAAAAACATGCATGGCTTAATTTTGCATCTTTTTAGCTTTTTTTATTGGAATATATGACTAAACACATATTGGTAGTTGCAAAAAATTTTCTGTAGATTGGGCGGTCCTTAATACAGCGAATAAGCTTCACAAAATACAGGAAAACATACAATACTTTAGAGATTTATTAAATATAAGGTGGTTATGTTTGAATGTCTAATCATGAAGTTTATCCTGCTATAAACGCTAATCAACAATTAGAGAGACAATTTCTGAATTTCCTTATTCCATCTCCTCCAGGACCTGGATTTGGAGGAGCTCCAGCTTTTCCTGGTATTCCAGGACCTGGATTTCAGCCTTCCCAAGCTCCAACGGCTCCTCCTCCACCATTTACTCCTCAACAAGCCGTTGCTTCACCGTTTGCTATTGATCCAGGTGCAATTAGCTTATGTATGTTTCGTAATACCTTTATTTGGCTAAGTAATGGTCAAGGATTTTGGGTTTATCCTATTATAATAGGTCCTAGATCTGTCGCTGGCTTCAGATGGAATGGAAGATTTTGGGTTATATTTGGTATTGACACAAGAAGAATTGTTTCGTTTACATGTTTCTAAATAACATTTTTTAGGTGATGCTTGAAAGAAGTATCACCTTATTTTTATTTAGGATTTATTTTTCATTAAATAAAATAGAATGAATATAGCAAAAATTAATGGAAGAATTTACTTCATTTAAATCTAAAACTGCAATTTGCCACTCAATATGCAATTACCATTACATTTTTAAGAGGTAAAGAGAATACCTTAGATTTATACCCACCAGAAGAAAAAAAGTGTGAATGGAGGAGCAAATGATACAAATAGCAGGAACAACCTTTCAACCTCAAGATAATTGGCCATTGGAGCACATGGAAAAAGCTATCTTGCAGTATATGCATGATGATCATAACATCTTTTCTTATCCTTCTTTAGAGGAGTTGCAGTTCGAAATTAGAATGCGCAAAAATATCATTAATGGAGCAAAAGAAATGAATGAAACTGAGGCTCAGTTTACAATTTTCGAGCAAGCACGGTGCAATCCTGCTTATTGGCAATTAACGATAGCTGGTGGGTTTTTGCTGAGATCAGATGTGCAACCATCTGATGCCATTATGGATATTTATAAGAACAGTTCGCTATATGCGTTTGAATGCGCAACTGCTTCTGTCATAGTTTATTACTATGCTACATTACAGACTATCGGTAAAAATTTATTCAATGCTTATTTTCAAAATCTTTATCTTTACAGTTGGCATGTGGATACTGACCTCGGTCTAGTTACGTTTCATTCAAGTAGTTTTTTACCTGGTGACATTGTTTACTTTGAAAATCCAGACTTTGATTTAACAACACCTTGGTTTAGAGGATTAAATGCTATTATGCTTGAAGATGGGAGATTTTTCGGGCATGGCTTTTCCATAAAGACGAATCAAGAAATCACTCAGGTACTTAATAAAAGGAGAATACCGGGAAGTAATCGTTCTGCTGTCCTGACAAGTTTGGTGACAAGACCATCATTTACCAAATTATCAAGATTAGCAAAAGGGCAAACGAGAAGTATTGCTTTCAAACCCCAACTACCCGTTGTGCATCATAATTACAGTTCCATATCCACTCAAAGATATCAGAAATATCTACTACATTTGGGATATCTGTTCAAAGGCTGATTCAGTTTTTCAATTCCGTAAATATCATGTTCATGAATGGGTACATACCCATTTTTTAATAGACGGGCTCCATTTTCATTTTTGAGAGTATCATATAGTGATAACCTAACTATAAGAAAGGATGAATGAAAATGTATGCTAACGTAAATGCATCTCCAACTCAAGGTGCGAATGTTCCACCTCAGCCTAACACGTCGCCTGCTTTTTTTATGAATGCTCCATCTTTCCCTACCTACACAGCACCTGCTTACAGTTATTGTGGGCCAACATATCAAAAGAATGACTTTGTTTTAGTTGTCGTGTTGTTTATTTTATTAATCATTGTGGGAGCTTGTATTTGTTAATAATGTCTCCGTGTTATATTCACAATTTAAGCAGTTTTATCCCTAATAAATTCACATAAAAAATATTAAATTTTTTTGAAACGAACTAGATAGACGATGCTAACAATCGCTAACATCGTCTTTATTTATGTAAATAAACAGGAAATTGACTATAAAAAAAGTTGACACTAAAGAATGAACAAATGTCATTTTAACGATTATACGTTTGGATATAAACGAGTATGCGCCTTCCTTAACAACGGAGGGCTTTTTTCTGTCTACAAGTAACTGCTTTTTAATGTCCTCCGAACATGGTATATTTAAGTCGTTATTGGAGTGTTCTTGTGAATGAATTACTACAAGGAACTTTGGGAAAATCTTTGAATAGTAGGGAAACAAGGATCATTTAAAAATATTTATTGACTATCCCCTTGGGTGTCAGATTAAGCTTATTTTGAGAGGTGATAGTATGTTAATTAATGAAGCAAGGAAATTATCAAATTTGACTAAAAAAGCTATTGAATATTATATAGAACAAAAATTGATATGTCCTAAAATATTGGATAATGGTTACCGTGATTTTAACGAAAATGATCTAATTTGTTTAAGGAAAATTTATGTTTTACGAAAACTGGGGCTTAGCACATTAGAAATTAAGTTAGTCCTTGCCGATAAAACAAATAACACATTACAAAAGATATCCGTACAGAAAGAATTAGCTATACAGAGGGATCAAGAGAAAAAATCTCTTCTGGACCAACTAAGCTTTGATAAAGATTATTCTGATATAAGCAAGGAACTAAGAACATTAGAACAGCATGCAACTGTAACAGAAAAGATATTGGAGGCATTTCCGGACTACTATGGTCGATTTATTTGCATGCATTTTGCACGTTTTTTGAACGAGCCTATCACAACTTCTGTGCAGCAGTCGGCGTATGAAGAAATAATATCGTTTTTAGATAATGTGCCTACATTACCATTAACAGAGGACTTAAAATTGTTCTTATTAGAAAGTACAAAAGATGTAAAAACAGATAATATTCATGAATTGTTGGAAAGAACAAAACAATCTATTGAAAATCCTACTATATTTTTAACAGAAAACAAGGAAGCAATTGAGCGATACTTGGAGTACAAAAAATCCGAGCAATACAAGAATTCTCCCATTTATAAAATTCATCATATATTTAAGGAGTTTAATAAAGCTAGTGGTTATTATGAAGTATTTATTCCCTCAATGAAAAAATTAAGTAATTCTTACGCAGCGTATTGTAAACAGATGGAATTAGCTAACGAAACATTATTGTTACACTATCCAGAATCCAATCAATTAAATAACTAGGCGCTAATCTCCCTTTATGGTTAGAAGTTTGAATTGTTATGAAGAAAATAGAGTAGTTCCACTATTAGGTATTGGGTAGGGAAAGATGCATAGGACATTCCTACTTATTTAAATTATTTAGAGATAAGCTCGTAAATTTAACAGCCTTTTCTTCCAAGATATAATCCTTTAACGAACACCCATTTCATGATACTCTTATTAATTAGAAGATTGATATAGTTAGGAGTATTTTTATGAAATTAGTAACTTGGAATGTTAATGGAATTAGAGCCTGTGTTAAAAAAGGCTTTTTGGATTTTTTTCAGCAAATAGATGCAGATATCTTTTGTCTTCAAGAAACAAAGCTGCAAGAAGGACAAATAAAATTAGAATTAGAAGGCTACCATCAATTTTGGAATTATGCTGAAAGAAAGGGCTATTCAGGAACAGCTGTTTTTACTAAAGAAAAGCCTCTTTCTGTCCAATATGGCATTGGAGAAGACTTTGAAGAATTAGAGGGGAGAGCTATTACTTTAGAGTTCGAAAACTTTTTCCTATTGAATGTATATACACCAAATTCAAAGCGAGATTTAAGCAGATTATCCTATCGAGTAGAATGGGAAAAACAACTAAAGCAATATATTACATCACTAGAAGCAATGAAGCCGGTGATTTATTGTGGCGATTTAAATGTAGCTCACCAAGAAATCGACTTAAAAAACCCGAAGCCTAATATTGGGAATTCCGGCTTTACAACAGAGGAAAGAGGGGAAATGACTAGCTTACTACAATTAGGTTTTGTAGATAGTTTTAGATATTTATACCCTGAACGAACAGATGTGTACACATGGTGGAGCTATATGGCAAAGGTAAGAGAAAAAAATATTGGGTGGAGAATTGACTATTTTATCGTCTCCAATCAATTAATAGACAATATCACTGATGTAAATATCCATTGTGATGTATTGGGAAGCGATCATTGTCCCGTGCAACTTGATATACAAATATAATATAATGAAAGGGCATCATTTTCGCTAACATTCTAAAGAAGAAAAAAATTGTTAGAATGAAAAGCAGATGCCTTTTTTCGCTTTGAGTAAATTTCCTATATCGAAAACTATTTCTTGGTTACAAATGCTTAAGTATTGGATTTATATATCATCTATACATATTTTGAAGGAGGGACTTCTATGAATTTAAAAGGAATTCATCATGTTTCTGCTATGACAGCGAAAGCGAAAGAAAATTATGCCTTTTACACAAAGGTACTAGGATTACGTTTAATAAAGAAAACAGTCAATCAAGATAATCCTTCTGTCTATCATCTATTTTATGGAGACGAACAAGGAAATCCTGGAACAGAGCTCACGTTTTTTGAAATTCCCCATATGGCTCCTAACAGAGAAGGGGTAAGCAGCATTTCAGCAACCTCTTTGCGAGTGCCAAGTGATAAAGCGTTAGATTACTGGGTAAAACGTCTGGATGATTTGGTGTCAACCATGGAGATATAACAGAAAGAGCTGGACGGCTGACATTGGAATTTAGAGACTTTGAGACACAACGATTTTTCCTTGTGTCAGATGAGCATGATCCCTTCGTTAAAGCAGGCAGTCCATGGGATAAAAGCTCAGTTCCAACTGAATTTGCAATCACAGGTCTTGGGCCAGTTCAATTAACGGTACGTCGTTCAGAGGCTACTGTTCGTGTATTAACCGATTTACTTGGCTTTCGCTTAAAAGATACCTATCCATCCACTTTCGAAAATCAGCCATCTATACAAGTATATGAGACAGGCGAGGGGGGGTCTGGCGCGGAAATCCATCTAGAGGAACGGACCGATTTAAAAGTACAGCGACTAGGAAGAGGGGGGGTACATCATGTAGCCTTTCGTGCTGATAATGAGGAAGAACTACACACTTGGATTGAAAAAATAAATGAATCACGGTTCCAAAATTCAGGCTTCGTTGATCGATACTATTTTAAATCCCTTTATTTTAGAGAACCGAACGGAATCTTATTTGAGATTGCTACAGATGGACCTGGATTCGCTACAGATGAAGCTCTAGAACATTTGGGAGAATCACTTGCACTCCCACCATTTTTAGAGACTAAACGTGCAGACATAGAAGCTATATTAGAACCTTTAGATACAAGCAGTAAATAATCACAAAGAAAGGGAAAATATATGCTAAAATAAAGAAAGTATCATTGTTGGAATTGCTAGGGGGAAAAGAAAAATGAAATGTGTATCCATTGATTTAGATGGTACTTTATTAGATGACCATCATCAAATTTCAGAAGCAAATCGAAATGTTATCCAAAAATTAAAGGAGCATCATATTGATGTGATTTTAAATACAGGACGCCAATACGCAGATGTTATTAAAGTAGATGGCGTTAAAGAATTAGAGCTTCCGATTTTTTGCCTAAATGGCAGTATGATGTATGATGAAACGGGAAACCTGCTTTATGAAACACAAATTTCGCTTGAGTTATATCAAACCTTGCTCAAAGCATTACAAAGCCTAGAGGTTGGGGTGCTTGTCTATACGAATCAAGGTGGATTTCCAGGGACTTTGCCAATGCTTCGAGGGAAAGCTTGGGATGAGATTCAAGCACTTTTCGATCAACAAGATTATGAAGCGATTCTTCAATTAAAAGATGTTAAAATCTATAAATTAATCGCAGTTGTTGATGAAACACAATTGGATAAAATTGATAAAGTGAAAGAGGCTTTAAAAAAACATGATACAATTTCTTTCTCATCTTCTTTTCCAAATAACTGTGAAATCACGTCAAGTGAAGCACAAAAGGGAAAAGCGATTAGACGATATGAAAACTTGCGAAATCTTTCCTTTGATGAAGTTTATTCCTTTGGGGATGGCGGTAATGACGTAACCCAATTTGAAGTATCTACAAGATCTTTTGCGATGGAAAATGCTCCAGAAGAGATAAAAAAAAGAGCAAGCGATATTACAAAGAGCAACAACGAGAGTGGCGTAGCATATGCAATTGAAGAGATTCTGAAATTAGTGTAATCGTCATATACTAGATTAATGAAAAGCCAGATTCCTTATGGTAACATCTGGCTTTTTCGCTGCGAAAATGGATAAAAAGAATAGGAGTCTGATACATTTTGAAAAAAATTGTGTTTACTGGTGGGGGATCAGCTGGACATGTTACCCCTAATATTGCCATCATTAATGAGTTAAATAAACAAGATTGGGATATTTCCTATATCGGCAGCAAAGCAGGAATCGAAAAAGATTTAATTGAAAAGATTGATATTCCTTATCACTCGATTTCAAGTGGGAAGCTTCGAAGATATCTATCAAAAGAAAATGTCAAAGACATTTTTAAAGTATTAAAAGGCTGTTATGATGCAAGAAAAGTACTGAAAAAAATCAAACCAAATGTCGTATTTTCAAAGGGTGGATTTGTTTCCGTACCTGTTGTCATTGCAGCCCGTCAATTAAAGATACCTGTCATTCTTCATGAAAGTGATTTAACACCAGGATTAGCCAATAAATTATCTGTGCGATTTGCATCGAAAATCTTCACCTCTTTTGAAGAAACATTGCAATATCTTCCTACAGAAAAAAGTAAAGCGATAGGTTCTCCGATTCGAAAAGAAATACTCTCTGGTTCACAAGCGAAAGGGAAGCTATTTCTAGGCTTTACTAGTCAAAAACCGATTCTTACCGTTATGGGCGGGAGCCTCGGTGCAAAAAAAATAAATGAAGTCGTTCGTAATAATTTAGATACTCTATTGCAAACCTATCAAATCGTCCATCTATGTGGCAAAGGCAATCTTTCAGAAGAGCATGAAGGGATAAAAGGTTATAAGCAATTTGAGTATGTGTATGAGGAATTAGCTGATATCTTAGCAGCGACGGAGGTAGTCATTACAAGAGGCGGATCGAATTCTATCTTTGAATTTCTAGCATTACGGATACCCATGGTCATTATTCCGTTAACGAAACAGCAAAGTAGAGGCGATCAAATATTAAATGGCAAAGTCTTTACGGAAAATGGTTACTCCTATATGATAGAAGAAGAGTCGTTAACGAAAGACCATTTCCTTCATACCCTTAAAGAAATTCAACGCAACAGGGCGTTAATGATTGAAAAAATGCAACAGAACAAAAGCAAAAATGCGTTAGAGGAAATTATAAAAGAATTAAATCGTTATTAATATAAGCATATGTCAGGCTACAAGTAGAGTTTGCATGTTCAAATCTACCTGTAGCCTTTATTTATGGTCGCTTGATAATTTCTTCAGAAAAAGCCAAAATATATAAATGGGAATCGCTATATTAGCGCAAGGAAAGTAGGTAGAAACAATGCAATCATTTACAGATCTCGGATTGTCTTCATCAACCATCGAAAAACTTAAAAAACAAGGAATAAAACAGCCAACCCCCATTCAAGCAAAGGTCATTCCACCACTCCTAAAAGGAGGAGATTTAATTGCCCAAGCACAAACGGGGACAGGCAAAACATTTGCTTTTGTATTGCCGATATTAGAAAAATTGGATACTGATGCAAAACACATTCAAACACTAATCTTAACACCCACAAGAGAGCTAGCCATTCAAATAACCGATGAAATCATGAAAATGAAACAAGAGGCAATAAAGGTGCTAGCTGTATACGGCGGGCAGGATGTGGACAAGCAATTGAAAGTCTTACAAAAAGATGTATCAATAGTAGTCGCTACACCAGGCAGATTAATTGATCATATCAAACGCGGTACGGTTGATTTAAGTAAAATCTCTTATTTTGTATTAGATGAAGCAGATCAAATGCTTCACATTGGATTTTTAGATGAGATTAGCTATATCATGAGACATATACCTAAGTCGAGACAAACGATGTTATTTTCTGCAACTATTTCAAAGGAAGTAGAAAAGCTTGCGAAAAAATATACGAAAAATGCCGAATATTTTACAGTAGAAGCAAAACAAGGGCCTGCAAAGACGGTTAAGCAAGTAAGCATACATACAACTGATCGTGCAAAACAAGGAACGTTAATGACCTTAGTTAAGGAAGCGAATCCCTATATGGCCGTAATTTTTTGCAGAACAAAGCGTCGTGTGACCAAATTATATGAAGTATTGCTCGCAAATAAATTTAGCTGTGGCCAATTACATGGAGATTTGTCGCAAACAAAAAGAGAGCAAGTAATGAAAGCTTTTCGAGATGGAAAATTCCAATTATTAATTGCTACAGATGTTGCGGCAAGAGGATTGGATATTGATGGTATTACACATGTTTATAATTATGATATTCCACAGGATGCGGAGAGCTATGTGCATCGAATCGGCAGAACGGGTAGAGCAGGAACAGAAGGGTATGCAGTTACCTTTTATTCCTCTGATGATAGAGACCTATTAGACACTATTGAGGAACAATTGGCTATTAAAATAGAAAAAATACAACAGCCTAAAAAGACAGACAAAAATAAAAAAGAGCTGGAAACGAAACCTCAAGTAAAAAAGGACAAAAAGCAAGGTTCTCCTAAAAATAATAGAGAGACATCTCGTCCATCTAGATCTGATAGACAAAGTAATGATAACAAACGAAAACGTTTTTCAGAGAGCAATAAGAACTCAAGTACATTCCAATCACCTGCTAAAAAACGGACAAAACCAAAGAAGCGAGCAGGAAAAAGATAAATTTGTTAGCCAAAATAGGAATATAACATCGAAAGGAGCTCATTCCATTGTTAAAAGCGGAAATGAAAAATCATCTAGAAAAAGCACAAAAAGAAGGAAAAGTTGTTCTTTTTGAAGAAGAATTGAATTATGTTAGAAAAGAAGAACTACTTACAGAGGACAATATAGTTGTAGGAACCACCGCAGAGCGTTTTTCAGATCTATATATGGAGCTTGCGAATAAAGAAACGGACGAAGTCGTACAAGAAAATATCGATGCCATTTTCTTAAAGGAAGAAGTTCAATACTTTGAAAAAAATATAGATGTATATCTCTATGTGGAAACAAAGGCATTCGAGGTTATTGGAGTTGATTCTCTGTCATTAGAAGTAGATTCCGTCTTTAGAACTTATGAAGTATTATGTGGGTTAAAAGCTCCAAAAAAGAAGGAAAAAGAAATCCGTTCATTTATGGAAGAGCATTTAAGCGGAGATGAGACTAATTACCAACTAATGTTTAATGGAAATGACGGCATATGGGATGTTAATTTCTCTTTAGAAAAAGTCAACAGTTTTCACAAAAACATGGAAATTGGCGAAGCATTAAAACTAGCATATGCATTTTTATTTGCATTACAAGGAAGTTTAACTGCTTAAGGTGTAGAAAAAATAGAAATATAATCGTTTTTATAAGTGAGGGAGAGAAATGTCAGAAGAAGCGAATCAAATAGTTCAGATTAATTCTAGTGAATTTTCATGGAATAAGAAGGATGGTGTTTTCCATTTTGATGGAGCGCCAGCACTCTTGTTTTGGGATAATGCATTTAAAATTTTTTTAAGTACGATTATGGAAATCTCCGGACCGGATGCTTCCAATGCTGTCTTTGAAACGACGGGATTCCGCATGGGTCTCCTAGTAAATGACTATTATCAAAATCGTTTTACAATCGAGGAAGTTATCAAGAAATACAGTGAAATTTATTCCAGTGCCGGCTGGGGAAATGTTACAATTACCTCCTTTAATAAAGAAGCGAAAACTGTTAAAGTGCAGTTGAAAAACACATGGGAACATCGGATATTTCAATCTCTGAATCCTAACCAATCTGCTGTTTTATTACCTAGTCATTGGGCAGGTGTTTTCAGTGGTCTATTTCAAGAGAATATGTGGTATGAGTTAACAAAAACACAATCAAGTGGAGCGGATTATGATGAAATGAATATATTCGTATCATCTAATACACCACACCATAATGTCCATGAAATAGCGAGAGGAAAAGAAGCAAATTACATAAATGAATTAGAAGAAATGGTAGAGAAGCGCACGAAAGAATTGTCTACTTTAATTAGACATCTTTCGACACCAGTAATGCCTGTTATGCAAGGAATAATAGCAATTCCCCTAATTGGTAAATTTAATGATGAGCGTTTTGAAGATTTACTGCAAAAAGGATTAAAAGAATTCTCCGAGCGCCGTGCAAGCTTCCTGTTGCTTGATTTAACTGGAATTAGTGAATTTGATTCCTTTATCATTTTTCGACTTCAGGGCTTAGTGAAAGCAATCGAATTAATCGGAGGAGAATGTGTTCTCGTTGGTATTAATCCTTCATTAAGCATGCAAATAATTAATTCTGGTGTGGATATAAAACATATTCAAACATTTGCGACATTGGAGCAAGGCATCCAATATGCGATAGAAGCACTTGGTTATCGAATTGAGAAACAAGTGATGCATAAAGAGTAATCTATGGGTACCTTCAGTTAAATACGGGTTTACAACGCTAAGCCTGTTTTTAACAACGTTAAGAATACTTTAGTGCTCTTAAAGAATCTAAGGATACTATTTTCTCCAAATTAAAGTGGTATCCACCTCGTAAATTAATATGTTCCCACCTAACGGTAACAATTTCTCAAGTTTACTATTTTCTATGATTTCTATAAAACTTATAACCAAAATATATAAAGGGAAATAATACAAGAAGTATTACTATTGGTGTTGGTAAAATGGGCATACTCTCTTTCCTCCTTTTTTGATAATATTTCTTTAACAGTTATAATAAATCTTTTTTTGAATAAATCTTTATGGATACAATCAAAGAGATACAAAGAATAGCAATAACAGCCACAATCAGTATCAAACATTTAGCTAACATAGACATTGCAGATAGTTCAATAAAATCGAGTCTGATATCTACGTTTGATAGTGCCGGCAAGATAAATGGTGTTGCTACAATAACAATTGAGAAGAAATACTTTGTTCTTTCATAACCTAATTTATACTGTATGGGTGTATATACGCCAAATAATATTGTCGAAATCAGCAGAGCAGTAAGTGTGCTTAACAGGGTAAGATATTCAACTTTAGGCACGAACAGTGCTAATACGGTATATGCTACATAGCAGTAGGTAAAAATCAAAAGAAGAAAAGCATATCTTGCCTTTATGAGCATGCTGCGAGAATATGGCGTACCACAAAGTAACGCGGTAGCTTTAGGGTATTTCATTTCTGCAATCGATACATACTGATAGAGCATAAATTCTGTAAAAATCACTGAAATTAGAAAGTTGTTAAAACCTAAAAATTCAGGATTGCGAGCCATAATAAATAGTGGGAAAGCAATTACTACAAGCAACATAAATAGTAAGTATTTCTTGACAAGGAGAATATCCTTTTTAACGAGATGTAATAACATTATTTTTTGTCTCCTTTTCTATGTATCCAAGCATAATATCTTCAATTGTAGCTCTTTCAATCAGAATGTCGTGCATGTTTGTTTGAACCTTCGACAATTGATTGGTGATACCCGAAAAACCAAATTCTGTTTCTTGAATATTCAAGAACAAGTTTCTGGTTTCATCAGTCAAATCCTTTATATCGCCTTTTACCAAACGGTGAGTGTCAATCAGAATATCCTTTTCTTCTTCAAATAAAATCCTACCATTGTTGATGAGAATTAACATATCTGCAACTTTATCTAAATCAGAAGTGATATGCGTCGAAAAGAAAACCCCTTTACCTCCTTGTTTCATATAATCTTTCAAGATTTTCCATAAGCTGACTTCGGATTAAGGGGTCTAATCCACTTGTAGGTTCATCCATTATCAGTAAGTCCGCCTGATGGGAAAGTGCTAAAGTCAATGAATATTTCATACGCATCCCCTTTGATAAGGTGGCAATCTTTTGGCGTGGGTTTAAGGAAAAGTGTTCCATAAAGGTTTTGTAATCTTGTTCACTCCATCTTGAATATGCAGGGGATATAATGCTTGTCATTTCTGCCATTGACAATTCATCATAAAAGCCTCCATCATCCAAAACAATCCCAATACGATCCTTTAATTCCTGTTCATATTTGTTCATATCCTTTCCAAAGAATTTAATAGTACCTGATGCTCTTGTTACAAGTCCAAGTATTGTCCGTATTGTAGTTGTTTTCCCTGCTCCATTGATACCAATAAACCCTGTAATGCAATCCTCCTCTAAAGTAAAACTAACATCAGAAAGAGAAAAATCTCCATAAGATTTATTTAGCCCTGTTACTTCTAAAATGCTACTCACTGTCCATCCTCCTCATATAGAATATTCATCATTTCATTTAACTCTTCTTTAGTAATTCTCAATGTCTTTGCAGTTTGAATTAACTCAAGCATTACTTGCTCAACAAGATGACGTTTAGAGTCTCGAATCAGCTCAAGATTGCCGGTAGAGACAAAAGTACCAATTCCCACTTGACTTGTAATAAACCTTTCTTCTTCTAATTCATCGTAAACGCGACGAATAGTAAGAACACTTACCTTCAAGTCATGGGCAAAATTTCGAATAGATGGGAGAGGATCACCCTCACCAATCTCTCCTTTGAAAATAGCATCTTTTATTTGGTCTTTGATTTGCTGGTGAATAACGCTCTTAATTTTTTGTTTCTAGGGATAATTTCATCAGTTGTTTTCTGTTTACGACAATAACGAATACAGCCATATATAAGGAGGGCTGCAACCTACTTGATCCACGTTTTGTAATACGAACCATAGTAGATTAAAATTTACCGGATTCAAACACCTCAGGATCCACTCCAGCTAATGGGACAAATTTTTGATTGGTTAAACCAATCTATCTCTCCAATTTCTGAAATAATCGTTTCAGCGATTTTTCACCGATACCAGGGATAGATTAGATTGATAATCTTATATTCTTCAATACAAAGAGCAACTATCTCTGCCTCCAACTCTGATAGATGCTCTTTATATTATAGAAGCATATTAAAATAAAGGGTGAAGATGCTGATGGCAGCCAATCATTAAATGGACCTATTGAAAGTAGAGGAGAATGGGTAACGATTGAAGTTATGAAAGTGCGTCTTAATTCTTGTGGATCGAGTGGATTATGAAGTAGCCGATCAGGATTTAAGTTACAGTATGGTCAGCATGTCAAGTATTCCCCATTGTAAAGTAGTGATTAAAAATGTTAAGCGAAGGACATAATTTTATTTTTACTCCACCCAATTATAGTGATGATTTTAGGAAATTGAATAATTAAGACCAGGCTTTAACGAAGCAACGAAAAAAATCTGTAACCACCAAGTAGAAATGAACACTTTCTTACCAAAAATGCTGAATAAGACTGAACACTATTTTCCAGTAATGACGAGAACTTTATTTAGAGAGAAGAGCAGGAGAGCCTAATTTGGCTGAGCCAGATATCTTGGTGCATCCGGCTTCATGGCTCATCAACTTATCCGCAGAGGCTGTATGTAAAGTGACAATGTACACGTTCTAATTTCCAGCAAAGTGTTAACTTCAATGCAACAAAAAGTGTTTAAAGTTAACTGACGGTTACAAAAGCCCAATTTCTCAAATATAAATGTTGAGAAAATGGGCTATAATATGAGAATTCCCTTAACATTGTAAATTTGCAATTCTTGACTATGGCTTTTTTTATAATATTTTCCATTCATCTGGAAAAAATAAGAAGGAAGCGATAAAGGAGAGGATACTATGCCTGAACTACCAGAAATGGAAAACTACAAAATATTATTAAGTGAATTGATTGTCAACCGCCCGATTACTGCTATTACCATAAATCGTGAAAAATCAATAAATATTCCGATTTCTGCCTTCTTATATCAAATGCAAAATGCATCCATCATACGAATCGAAAGACGTGCAAAACATTTACTTTTTCATTTATCCAATCAAAAAATCTTGTTGCTTCATTTAATGCTTGGTGGATGGATGTTTTACGGAAAAGAAGAAGAGAAGCCCAAACGAACGATTCAAATCCAATTTTCATTTGGAGAAAAACATCTATATTTTATCGGATTACGCTTAGGGTATCTTCATTTGCTTACCCTAGAAGAATGTAAAGAAAAACTGAAAGAGCTTGGACCTGAGCCATTTAATTCTACATTTACGGAGGAGCTCTTTATAAGAACTATAAACACGAAGAGAGGAAATTTAAAGCTTAAATTAGTTGATCAACATTTTATTGCTGGGATTGGCAATTGTTATTCAGATGAAATTTGTTATGAGGCACAGCTTTTGCCAACAAGAAAACTAGAAGACTTAAAGGAGCCTGAAATGAAAAATCTTTTTCGCTCCATAAAGAACATGCTGACACTAGCAACCAATATAGGGGGATATATGGAACATCCACTCTATTTAGGTGATACTAAAACAGGGAGCTACAATGATATTTGCAAAGTATATGATAGAGAAGGAGAAGCATGTCCACGCTGCCAGAATAAAATAAAGAAAATTAAAATCTCTTCTAAAAAAAGTTTTTATTGTCCAGGATGTCAGTTTTAACTATTTTTCCGCATATATTAGGAGTAATTTTCAAAAAACTGGACAGACTATTCCTTTAGTCCACTTAACACCCAACTTATCCATGGTGGAAAGCATCATATAATAAGGAGTGAGAAAATGGCTTTTTTGAAAAAGGGAATATTACAAATTTTGATATTCTCCATTTTCCTATCTGGCAGCACACCAAATGCTTTTTCTCCAATGGCTTTAGCAGCAGAAACACATAAAAAAGCAACGATATCCACTGCACTTGAATCTCTCTTACAATCAGAACCTGATCTGAAAGGAAGTCTTGCAGGAATTAGCATACGCGATCAAGAATCTGGCAACATCCTTTATGAACATATGAGTGATTTACGATTAACACCAGCCTCCAATATGAAGTTATTGACATCCGCCGTTGCCTTAAAAGTATTGGGGGAGGACTATCAATTTATTACGGAAATCTATGGAGATGGTAGAGTGGTAAATGGGCATTTGAAAGGAAATTTGTACATAAAGGGGAATGGAGATACGAGTCTACTAGCAACTGATTTAGAAAAAATGGCAAAAGAACTGAAGCAAAAAGGAATCCGTTACATTGATGGTAACATCATTGGTGATGATTCTTGGTATGATGACACGCCATATTCCGTTGATTTAGCATGGAGTGATGAATCAACCTATTATGGAGCGCCGATTTCTGCTTTAACCTTATCACCAAATAAAGAATATGACGCTGGGACCGTATTACTGGAAATAAAGCCTGGAAAAAATATTGGCGAGCCTGTCGTAATCAACAGTATTCCTAGAACATCGGAAATAAAAATAAAAAATATGGTGAAAACAGGGGATAAAGAGTCTGGGACTAGCTTGAAAGTGGAGAGAAAACATAATAGTAAAGTGGTCACTGTTACTGGGAGACTACCTATTACTACTTCTCTAAAAAAAGAGTGGGTTTCAGTAGATAATCCTACGAAGTATACATTAGACGTATTCCAGCAAGCATTAAAGAAAGAAGGAATACAATGGAATGGTGCAGTCCAAAAAGGAAAAACTCCACAAATAGCCTCCCTTATTACCACCCATGCTTCGATTCCTCTCTCTGAATTACTCATTCCTTTTATGAAATTGAGTAATAATACGATTGCAGAAACATTAATCAAAGAAATGGGGGTTGTTAAGAAAGGGAAAGGGAGTTTTGAAAAAGGATTAGCGGTTTTAAAAGAGGAATTAATTGCTTTTCAACTGGACCCAAACAAGATGCTTATTCGCGATGGATCTGGTATATCTCCTATAGACTATATTTCGGCTAATGATTTGAGTCTATTTTTATACGAAGTTCAAGCAGAACCTTGGTTTGCAACATTCAGTCAAGCATTACCTGTTTCAGGTATGGAGGAACGATTGGTAGGAGGTACGCTTAGAAATAGATTAAACGGAGAAAACACCAAAGGGAAGGTTATAGCAAAAACAGGAACCCTCACCTCTGTCAGCACATTATCTGGATATATGGAAAGTACAAACGGAAAAAAATACATCTTTTCCATCTTACTAAATCATCTCGTGGATGAAGAAAAAGGAAAAGAAATAGAAGATCGTATTATTGAGACATTGGCAGAATATTGATTTGTCACTCTAGACGATATTTTTGATTCTTTTTGTAAAAAGGATTAGAAATATCGTCTTTTTCCTATTTGACTTTAAGAGGAAAGTCTATCTCTAAGTATTTCATTTCTCCCTTCCAATTATTTAGATAAGTGCCATATTTATACTATAGTTTGAAGAATATCACACAGGGATATGAGTATTAATTGACATTTTATTCAGAATATTAATAATGATAATTGACATATTTTACCTCATATTATACTCTATCTGTATATTATATTATCATTCAAAATATAGGAATAACTATTAATCTTATAAAGCCTGATTAGGAATATAGAATTGAAGTGAAAAACCACCATAGTAGTACATTAAAGGTGCAATTAGTAAGGTACAACAAATGGGGCAATGTAAATTCTTGGACTGTGAAATCAGGTAATACATTAGTTGCTTTTTTATACCCTGCAGTAGCAAACGATAAATACTTTTTAGAATTTGACGCACCAAGTAGCTTTAGTGGATTTGTACAATAGCATTATAAAAGGATGTTTACGGATGTCTACGACTATATTGAAAATCATAGCCTTAATAGCTATGATAATAGATCATTATGGAGAATTTTTTCCGAACACTCCTGAATACTTAAGGTGGATAGGGAGAATATCTATACCAATATTTATTGTGTCTTTATAGGAATCCAGCACACCTCGAATAAAAAGTTGTTTTTCTTCCGTCTATATATGGCAGGAGTAATAATGGCTTGTATAAATTTAATGATAATTTTGAAATAGAATCGAAATGTTCTCTAGAGCATCTTTCATTTCTTATATTAATGAGGTGATTACGTGGACCATGTTGAGTACAAAGCATATTTGAAGCAGCAATATTCCCATGAGATTCGACCGTTACAATCAGTTAATGACGTTATCTCCGCATTTCAAAAAAAATTAGATATTGTCGAAACAGAATTATCAGAATCCGAAGCTATTTTCTTAAAAATGACAATGCTTAACTATATTAATGTACACAAAAACGACCCTATAAAATCTAACTTGGATAACTTAAATTTCATTTCGTATGAAGTAGTAAGAAATGAAAAAAGTGATCATTACTACAATCATATGGGGATTACATCTGATAATGAAAGAATACTTGTCATTATTGAATCCCAGTTAAATGCAATAACCTCCAATTGCGAAGAACTAAAAGTTGATATGATTATTGAACGTGGAATCGACACACCTCATGTTAATCAAGAAACATCTGAGTTTTTTGCATATCTAATGCTTTTTGATTCTCATAATGAGAATCATTGACTCCGACAGGAGACAAAAAGATAAGATTTTACAGAAAAGTGAAAGAGTTACAGGAAAATTAATTCTCGATTTTAAGAGTCTATTCTATGGACTCTTTTTTTGGGGGATCTCCAAGAGCAAAATTAAAAATGAAGAATTTTAGGTTATATAATTGTTCTAGAAAAGGGCGTGATTGTGGAGAAATACATAGAAAATGATCAAACTTTTTTATAAAACCGAAACTTAAATCTGTTGGATAAGAATCAATTTTGATCAATCTTTTTTCAAAATTGATTCTTTTATTTATCGTAAAACGCTGGCTTGGGAGGTATTTTTGATTAAACTTTATTTTAAAGCAACAACAAGGAGTTAAAGTACTCAACTAATTATAAATAAAGACTCTTCTCAAGCAGTCAAAGTAGCAAATGAATGAAAGAGCAAACTCGCTGCAAAGCAAATAGAGCATAACTTCTCGAAAGTTGGTCCATACCTTACTGCAAGTATTGGAATTGCAACAATCATTCCCAAAGAAGAACTTTCTCCTTCCTTATTAGTTTTAAAAGCGGATGAAGGACTATATGAATCAAAAGAAAAAGGAAGAAACACCTATACAGCCATTGAGGTAGATATGGTTATATAGAAAAGACCAATTTCCCTCCTATTAACATAATGGAAGGGAAATTGGTCCTTTTTCATTAATCGTTTTTCGCAAGCTTTGCTAAACCTGTAATGTATTCGAAAAACGCATCCCGATTTGCATCATATACAACAGAAACAGGACGACCTTCTTCACTTAGTAAGGTTCTACCTTGGGAAGGAGCTTCTGTTAAAGCAATGGATTTCACTTCTTTCATTTTAACCAATTCTTTTTTTCCAATCGTTGCAGTGGTTAAAACATCCCATAAATAATAGGTAGAGTTTGTCTCCACATGCACAAGAGGGGGACAAGCAGCATAACATTGCCCAATGAAATCGACGCCTGAAAATCTTCTTAATGATGCCCAATTATTTCGTACGGAAAGAGTTAGTGGCACTTGATTTGTACTTTCTAATGCCACCATTTCAATCGTTAAATCGCTAGCCCATACTGTTGATACTGCCCACGGATCCCAGAAAGCATTCCATTCCGCAGTTCCATCATGCTCCGGCTCTTGCACATTGCCGACCTCTAAGAATGTTCCCCCCATCCAAACTAATTTTTCAATTTTTTCTTGAATATCTGGGGCAATTTCTAATGCTCTTGCCAAATCTGTTAACGGGCCAGTAAATAAAAGCGTCGTTTTATCCGGATTTTCTCTGACAGCTTTAATTAAATGTTCATGTGCAGGAAGAACGCTTTCAGGTGCAGTTACTACGCCACTTTCATTTAAAATCGGCAGTGCATCTACATAAAAAGTATGCATTCTCCATTCTTTTGGAAAAGGATTCACTCCACGAGAATTGGATCTAGCAACTTCAATTGCTCCATTACCAAATCGATCAATAATCTTTCTACTTGCACTAATACCAGGCTCTAAATAGCCATCTGCCGGAATGACGGAGACACCAATTAATTCCACTTCATCCATTTGTAGTAGAAGGAAAAGGGAAACTAAATCATCAATTCCTGCATCATGGTTAAAATAAACTTTCTTTGACAAAGACATTCACTCCTATGTATTACAATCATTTATAAAGCTTATTCTATTATACTATCAGATTCATGCGAATAATTAGTAAAAAAATACTAAATATTTGTTTCTAGTCTCTTCTAAATTAACTTAGCTTAACTTATTTATATAGACAATTAAATTAATTGGAAAAATTTTACCCACAAAAAGAAAAAGAGCTTAGCATAATCTCCAAGTTCTTTTTCTTTATATACCTAGATGCGTATAGTTTCTATTATCGATTAATAGATTTGTTATTTACATAATCGTGAAGTTATTTTCGTCCAAAATCAGCCTTAATCTCTCCATATTTATTCGTATCCCATTTTAAAATCTTATTGGAATAGTTGTTTTCCTTCAACCACTTTTCTGCACGTTCGATTAATTGCCATAATTCTTCTGTTCGCTTGTCTCGCACTAAGGTAGTGTTTGCTTTTTTATTTCGAACCCAAGAAAGAGCGGTCATACTGTCGCTGTAGATGGTCGTATTTTTTTCTTGTTTTTGCAAAAGACTTAGCGCATGTACGATTCCTAAAAACTCACCAATATTATTTGTTCCAAATACTGGCCCATAGTGGAAGAGAACTTCTCCCGTTTTCGTATGGACTCCACGATATTCCATCAACCCAGGATTACCGCTACAAGCTGCATCTACAGATATGCTATTTTCATCAATTGCTTCTAAGGAAGTGTTAGCCTGTTTTTTAGAGGAAGAGCCTTTCGCCGCTTTTTGACCAAAACTCCCTCCTTGATTAAAGGCTTTTTCTGCTTCCTCAAGTGATTGGTAAGATTTAAAAGCTGCTCCTTTAAATCCTTTTGTCTGTTTTTCGCATTCAGCCCACGTACGATAAATCCCAGGTTTTCTTCCATTCCATACAACATAATATTTTTTCCCTGCCATTCATTATAACCAACCTTTCACGTCCTATTAAGTAATCATATCATATAATGAAATCGAAGCACAAAATAGGCATTTAGCCACAAACTTTTGAAAAGGCTTTCTATAATTCTTGTAATTTACTATAATGATGGGGAGTAAAATAGGAGGGTGGGGCATTCATTGTTACAGTTACTTCCACTAATGATTGAAAGAGTCGGTATTTTAGTTATCTTTGCCTTCTTATTATCAAGAATCAAGATTTTCCGTTCGATTATCCATAAGGAATCACAATGGCAGGATAAGCTCTATTTAATTCTTTTCTTTGGCTTGTTCGGGATTATTAGCAACTATACCGGGGTAGAAATTTTAAAAGGAAGCATAAGTACACATACATGGCAGCATGAACTAGATGTATCAAGCGCGATTGCAAATACGCGCATTATGGGTGTTGCGATTGGTGGCATGATTGGAGGTCCTTTAGTAGGTCTTGGAGTGGGATTAATAGCCGGTCTTCACCGCTTAACACTAGGCGGATTTACCGCGCTAGCCTGTGGATTATCAACGATCATGGCAGGGATAGTTACCGGTTTCCTCGGCAGGAAGTATTCTATCCAGCAAGACTCAGCCAGCAAGGCTGTTATTATCGGCATAGCGATGGAAATAATTCAAATGGCATTCATCCTTTTATTCGCATCACCATTAGCTCTTGCACTCGAACTAGTCAAAATCATTGCTTTTCCGATGATTGTCATCAATGGATTTGGGATGTTAATTTTCATTTATATCATACAAAATATTCTTTTAGAAGAGGAAAAAACGAAAGCAGCCCAAACCAATATCGCTTTAAATATTGCACAATCTACACTAGCGTACTTTAGGCAAGGCCTAAATCCTGAATCAAGTAAACAGGTTGCTAAAATTATGCTTAAAGCAACAAACGCAGATGCAGTATCCATTACAAATAGATCGATTGTATTAGCACATGAGGGTCTAGGAAGGGATCATCACATTCCCCTTGATAAAACCTCTACAAAACTTACAGAAAAAGTGTTAAGAGAAGGTAATATATTAGTAGCCAAAAATAAAGACGAAATTCAATGCAACAATCAAGATTGCCCTCTCTATGCTGCTATTTTATTACCCTTAAAAGCGAATAATAAAATAGTTGGTTCATTGAAGCTTTATTTTGCTAATCCCAAAAACATTCAATTAGTAGAATACACAATGGCGGAAGGCTTAAGTAAATTATTTTCTTTACAGCTGGAATTAGCAGAGGCAGAGCTTCAGCAAAGGCTACTAAAAGATGCGGAGATTAAAGCATTGCAATCACAGGTTCATCCCCATTTTCTTTTTAACAGCATGAATACTATATCAGCACTAATTCGCACAGATGGAGAGAAAGCTCGGGAAATGATTCGAAAATTGAGTATTTATTTTCGCAGTAATATACAAGGTTCCAAAAATATGTTAATTCCCTTAACACAGGAATTAGAACATGTGCATGCTTTTTTAGCATTAGAAGAAGCACGGTTTCCAGATAAGTTCATCTTGAAAGAGTCAGTCGATCCTGAATTAAAGAAGGTACTAATTCCCCCTTTTACCCTTCAGCCTTTAGTTGAAAATTCGATACGCCACGCTTTTTCAAAAGGAAATGTTGGAAATATTACGATATCTGCTCATAAAGAAAAGGATAGAATGGTGCTGATTGCAGAAGATGATGGTAAAGGGATGTGTGAGGATACGCTTTATATGATTGGGCAAAAAACAATAACATCTAGCACTGGCACAGGAACCGCGCTTTGGAATATACAAGAGAGAATGAAAAAAATTTATGGAGAAAAAGGGATGTTCAACATTGAAAGTGAGTGGAATAGAGGAACAAAGGTAATGATCAAAATACCATTTAACGAGCCAGCAATCTGGAGGGGAGCAGATGATTAAAGCATTAATTATAGAAGATGAACCATTGGCTAGAGATGAACTAAGCTATCTGTTAAAAAGAAGTAATAAGATGGAGATAGTAGGGGAATGCGATTGCCTTGAAACTGCCTTAGAGTATATTGACAATCTTGAAATCGATGTAATATTTTTAGATATTGAGCTTGGGGAAGAGAACGGGATGAACTTAGCCGAACGTTTAAACCTTAAGGAAAATGGAAATGCCCCTGAAATTGTTTTTGCTACCGCTTATGACGAATATGCTTTGCAGGCGTTTAATGTCAATGCACTTGATTATCTTCTAAAACCATTTGAAGAAGAGCGAATTAATCAAACGATTATAAAACTAGTAAATAAAAGAGAAAGAAAGAGGAATGAAGGGCAAGGAAATAAACTTACTAACTCTCCGATACATAAAAATAAGCTCGCGATTTCAACAAACGAAAAAATTAAAATCATCGATGTAGATTGTATTGTTTATATTAGTGCACAAAATGGAAAAACATTACTTGTTACCGATGAAGAGGAAATGATCGTTACATTTACCTTAAGTCAATTAGAACAAAAGCTAATAAACAGTCCAATTATGAGAGTCCATCGGTCTTATTTAATAAATAAAGAACGAATTTGTGAAATAGAACCATGGTTTAACTCTACTTATTTATTATGTATGAATAATGGGGAAAAGGTGCCATTGAGTAGAAATTATACGAAAGAGATTAAGCAGTTATTCGGTTTTTAACAAAGATGATTTTTTAGTCGAACCTAACAGATAAAATCATTGTATTTTATCTGTTATTTTTTGCATCTCATATATAAATCCCCGCATTCTGTCATGAAAATGACTTATCTTCCTTTTTCATTTTTTATAATAATAGCATTAAAGGAGGTAGATAAATATGAATGCGGTTACAATTGTAATAGCATCTGCGTGTATCTTGATGATTGCTTATCGTTTATATGGTACCTTTATGACTGTAAAGGTATTAAAGCTAAACGATAAAGAAAAAACTCCCGCTCATGAATTAAATGATGGAAAAGACTACGTACCTACAAATAAGTGGGTCACATTTGGTCATCATTTCGCAGCTATTGCTGCAGCAGGACCGCTCGTAGGACCTATTCTTGCTGCACAATTCGGCTATTTACCTGGGCTAATATGGTTATTGATAGGCGCTGTAATCGGTGGTGCTGTCCATGATGCAGTTGTGCTATTTGCTAGTATGAGAAAAAAAGGAAAATCTTTATCCGAGGTAGCAAAGGAAGAACTCGGACCTGTTGCTGGTTTTTGCACAGGGCTTGCTATGCTGTTTATTATTACCATCACTATGGCTGGTCTATCCATGGTAGTATTACACGCTCTGGAAAGAAATCCATGGGGCACATTCTCTGTGGGGATTACTATTCCTATTGCAATGGGCGTAGGAATATTTTATAAAAAGACAGGAAATCTGAAATTATGTACAACAATTGGATTTATTCTATTAATGATTGGTGTGTTTGTTGGCCCAATGATTCAAGAAACAGTAGTTGGAGATTGGCTAACCCTTGATACAAAAACACTTGCGATCATTCTTCCAATCTATGCATTTTTTGCAGCGGCACTTCCTGTGTGGCTACTCTTGGCACCTAGAGACTATTTAAGTAGCTTTATGAAAATAGGTGTGTTTATTGCCCTTATCATTGGTGTTTTTATTATTAATCCCGCCATTGAATTTCCAGCGTTTACGGAATTCGTACACGGAGGGGGACCAGTAATTGCAGGACCAGTATGGCCGTTTATTTCGATTACCATTGCCTGTGGCGCTATTTCTGGCTTCCATGCATTTGTCGGATCTGGAACTACCCCAAAAATGCTCGATAAATGGAGCGATATTAAAGTCGTAGGTTTTGGAGCCATGCTTGTTGAGTGTTTAGTTGGAATTATGGCACTGATTGCTGCAACCGCTTTACATCCTGGAGATTACTTCGCGATAAATTCAACTCCAGAGGTATTTCAGACACTAGGAATGAGTGTATCAAATTTACCAGAGTTAAGTCGTGAAATCGGGATTGATTTAGAAGGCCGAACTGGTGGAGCTGTTACATTGGCTGTTGGAATGTCCTATATATTCACGGAAATCTCTTGGTTTTCTCATCTTGCTTCTTATTTCTTTCAGTTTGTAATCATGTTTGAAGCAGTATTTATTTTGACTGCAATCGACGCTGGTACAAGAACGGCACGTTATTTGATTCAAGACTTTTTAGGCGAGTTTTACAAACCACTAAAGAGGGTCGATTGGTTGCCTGGCTCCATTTTTGCCAGTGCGCTAGCATGTGTGATGTGGGGATATCTATTATTCTCAGGTGATATCAGCTCTGTCTGGGCACTATTTGGGGTATCCAATCAGCTAATGGCAACAATCGGACTTATTATTGGCGCAACCGTGATTTTAAAAATGGCTGATAAAAGAA
The DNA here is from genome assembly GCF_052064465.1 of Niallia sp. HCP3S3_B10. Classification (NCBI taxonomy): domain Bacteria; kingdom Bacillati; phylum Bacillota; class Bacilli; order Caryophanales; family Bacillaceae; genus Niallia; species Niallia sp. HCP3S3_B10. The sequence goes on from NZ_JBQHVO010000013.1 coordinate 24,871, forward strand.
GATATATGCTCACTTGCCTTATCCCGATGGCTTATTTATTTGTAACAGTAAATTACGCAGGATATTGGATGGTGAAAAATGTTTATTTAAACCCAGAGGCAGTTGGCTATAATGTGTTAAATGCAGTGCTTTCCATTATTATGCTAATCTTAGGCATTATTATCATTATAACAGCAACAAAGAAATGGTTTGACACTTGGAATACTCCGCGTGTACAAGTAGAAACTCCGAACCTTCATTAAATTTCATTATGCAATGGGTTATAAAGTAGGATGTATGTATATGTTCTTACTTTATAACCTTTCTTCGTTATTATTACAATTAAATTCCACATTCACTACCATCAAAAAAAAATCCTTCGGAAAAGAATTTTTCAACTTATAAACAAATTATAATAAGTGTATTCTAATTGTACATGCAAGGACAAAGGTATTAATGAGGTTTTAATCACTGAATATCGGGTATCAATATAATGTTTTGCCAAAATACTTATTTCGGTACATATCACATGATTAGCATCTATGACAAGAGTAAGGAGTTCTTATATGGATTATAAACACAGTGAATTAAAATGGATTATCGCAATTGGCGTTTTTGTTTTATTCTCTGTGATACTTAATGTCTTTGTTACAAGTATCAATAGAGTCATTTTTATTCTGTTACAACTTATCATTACTGCTGGGTTACTTTATGTTTTTTATCAATTAATAAAAAAAATCACCTATGTTCTAGGAGAATATGCACAAACCAATAAAAAATTGCAATCGATTTTCGAAACATTAGATATTGCCATTTGGTTTCATGATTTAAAAACCAATACATTAATGATTACTGCTGGAATTGAAACCATTTACGGATATTCCGTTGAGGATTTTTACAAAAACCATAATCTATGGAAAGAAGTCATTCATCCCGATGATAAAAAAGTTTTAGAGGAGCGAGCAGAGCTTCTTACGAAACAGGATGTCGTTGTTAGCAATTACCGGATCATTAAACCAAATGGAAAAATTCGTTGGATTAAAGATAGAGGGATTGCCGTTTTTGAAAAAGCTACTGGAGAAATGAAGGAATTTACTAGTGTATTGATAGATATAACCGATAATAAAGAAAATGAAGATAAATTTACGAAGCTAGTCGATATGTCTCCAGATATCATCGCGGTAGTTATGGACTATAAATTACATTATATAAATAAAGCCGGTATAAAAATATTTGAAAGTGACCACAGCCCATTAGTCGGTCTTTCTGTTAATGATCTTTTTCCAGAAGAGACTTTTCACTATATCGTTCAAGAATTTAATAAAGGAATAGAACAAAAGAAACAAGTGATCGAAATGGAAATTGATTTCATGAAAGGAAATGGGGAAAAGCTATTACTAGAAATCCATTGTATGCGCATCCTGTTCGGAGGACAGGATGCTGTATTAATACTAGGAAGAGATATTACGTCACGAAAGCAAACAGAATTAAAAATAAAACAATTGGCATTCACTGATGTATTAACAGAATTACCAAATCGAAATAGTTGTATAAGCTTTTTAAACGACCGCTTATTAAACTGTGATGAAGTTCAAACAATGGCTGTATTATTTCTAGATTTGGATCAATTTAAACGGATTAATGACACAAAAGGGCATGGTACTGGTGATATTATATTAAAAAAAGTAGCCCATAGGTTAAAATCTGCTATAAAAGAGAATGATTTTGTAGCACGTTTAGGTGGAGATGAATTTTTAATCTTATTAGAGAATAAAACAAAATGGGAGACATCGGAAGTAGCAAAAAAAATCATTAGTCAATTTTCTGTTCCATTTATTGTGAAGCAAGATGAATTCTTCGTAACACCTAGCATTGGTATCAGCATGTTTCCTGAGGATGGCAAAGAACAAGAATCATTAATAAAAAATGCGGATGCAGCTATGTATGTTGCCAAAGATTATGGAAAAAACAATTATCAATTTTACTCTTCCTCTAATGCAGAAAAAGGGGCAAGAAAAATGGAATTGGAGATGGCTCTTCAAAAGGCAATTGCTAATAATGAATTAGAACTATATTATCAGCCACAAATAAATAATACTACAGGAAACATATATGGAGTGGAAGCACTTTTACGCTGGAAACACCCTGCATATGGCTATTTATCTCCCGATGAATTTATTCCCATTGCAGAAGAAACGAATTTAATGCTATCTATAGGGGAATGGGTATTGACACATGCATTTATGCAAAAGAAAAAATGGGATCTAGCGGGCAAAAAAGATATAAAGCTCGCAATCAATATTTCTGCACGCCAATTTCAATACAGCGACTTCTTTCCTTTTCTTCAAAAAGAGGTGAAAAGACTTCAAATAAACACAGCGAAAATAGAGTTAGAAATAACAGAAAGTATCATGCAGAATATAGAAAAAGCAACAATTGAACTAAATAGTATAAAACGACTTGGCTTTCAAATATCCATTGATGATTTTGGAAAAGGCTATTCGTCATTAAGTTATTTGAGATCACTACCGATTGATACAATTAAAATCGATAAAAGCTTTATCGATGATATCAGTCATCCAAAGCATAAGGGATCGTTAGCAAAAGTAATTATTGATATGGGGCATAATATGAATTTTATCGTCATCGCAGAGGGTGTTGAAACAAAAGAACAAGTGGACTTTCTTCAGAAGCATGAATGCGAAATTGTCCAAGGTTATTACTATAGTAAACCATTGACTTCAGATGAACTGGAGAAATTATATCTTTAGTAGTTATGAAATAAGCACTATTTTTCTTCTTGCGCTTCTAACGTTATACTTAAATTAAGATAAACTTATTTAAGTTGATCAAAGAAGCTTAAAAAATCTTTTGCAAAGTTGGTGATCAAATTGCCTTGTCAATCAAATGAAGAATTAGAAAGCATTCTTTTGGAAGCAAAGCAGTATACAAGAGAAGGGAAAGTAGCCGATTATATCCCCGCTCTAAGTAAAGCAAATCCAGATGATTTATCTGTGGCAATCTATCATCCTGATGGTACTTGTTATTCTGCTGGATGTATTCAAGAAAAAATCACGTTACAAAGTATCTCTAAAGTAATTACATTAGCTCTAGCTTTAATGGAATCAGGGGAAGAATACGTTTTTAGCAAAGTAGGATATGAGCCTACGGGTGATCCGTTTAATTCCATCGTTAAACTAGAAATGAGCAATCCATCTAAACCATTAAACCCAATGATAAATGCTGGTGCACTGGCAGTTACTCATATGATTAAGGGGAATTCGGTTGAAGAGCGGTTTCGAAAAATAATTGATTTTGTAAAAAGGCTATCTGGAAATGAGGAAATTAGCTATTCAGCTGAGGTTGCAAAATCAGAATTTGAAACATCTCATTTAAATAGAGCACTATGTTTTTTTATGAAACAACATGGCATTATTAATGAAGATGTAGAAGAATTATTGGACTTATATACAAAACAATGCTCTATAGAAGTGAATTGCTTAGATTTAGCAAGAATTGGGATTGTCTTTGCTTTAAATGGCAAGGAACCAATTACAAATAAGCAATTAATGCCTGCACATGTTGCACGCATTTGCAAAACTTTCATGGTAACATGCGGAATGTATAATGCTTCTGGAGAATTTGCCGTACGGGTTGGAATTCCTGCAAAAAGTGGGGTAGCCGGCGGGATATTAGGTGCGGTACCAAATCGCTTTGGAATTGGCATTTCCGGACCTGCCCTCGATGACAAAGGAAATAGTGTTGCCGGATTAAAACTATTAGAAATACTTGCAAGCAAATATGAATTAAGTATGTTTTAAAGGAAAATTAAATCGCTAATCTTTTGTTATTTCCGATAGAAAGGAATACAAGAGATTAGCGATTTTTTGGTTAATCTACCATCTGTTCGGGTAACATAATTATACTTACATGTTAGAAAAAGGGGGATAAACATGAGTTTAACACCTCAGCAGCGCATAGAGCTACATGGATTTAATAATTTAACAAAGTCTTTAAGCTTTAATATGTATGATATATGCTATACACGGACTAGGAGTGAACGTGAAGCCTATTTACAATATATTGACGAACAATATAATGCAGATCGTTTAACGAAGATATTAAAAAATGTTTCAGATATCATTGGAGCCCATGTGTTGAATGTAGCCAAGCAAGATTATGAACCACAAGGGGCAAGCGTTACATTACTCGTCTCAGAAGGACCAGTATCTGAAGCACCAAAGGAAGTATTTGAAGAATCGCCAGGACCACTACCAGGAGGATTTCCAGGCTCTGTTGTGATGCATCTCGACAAAAGTCATATTACGGTTCATACATATCCTGAATATCATCCAGATGAAGGAATCAGTACCTTTCGCGCCGATATCGATGTCTCTACTTGTGGAGAAATCTCTCCCTTAAAGGCATTAAATTATTTAATCTACTCTTTCGATACAGATATAATGATTATGGATTACCGTGTTAGAGGGTTTACCCGCGATATTCATGGCCATAAATTATTTATCGACCATGACATAAATTCCATCCAAAACTATATACCTGATGATGTTAAAGCACAATTTGATATGATTGATGTCAATATATATCAAGAGAATATCTTTCATACAAAATGTAAGCTAAAACAATTTGATTTAAATAATTATTTATTTGGCTATAAAGAAGAGGAACTTAAACTAGAAGATCGCATTTTTATTACAGAAAAGCTAACGCAAGAAATGAATGAAATATTTTATGGGAAAAATATTAAGTGAATGTAGACTGGCTAAAACTCTTTAATCAAGAGATTAGCCAGTTTTTTTATCGTCATTAGCGGCGAAAAAAAAACTCTATTTTTATGCATAAATATACTCTGATTATTATTTTTACGCATTTTTTACTAGCTTTTTTATAGAAAATTGGTAAACTAGTAATGTATAAAAGAGAGAAAGGTGCGAAAATAATGAAACAAATCATCATAGATGCAATGAACGAAAATGAAGCTAAATTTAAAGATATAAGTATATATATCGGCGACAATCCTGAACTAGGACATGAAGAATTTAAAGCTTGCAAAATATTGACAGATACATTAAAAGAGCATGACTTCCATGTCGAAATTGGGATATGCGATTTACCTACTGCATTTAAAGCCACATACGATAGCGGAAAAGAAGGACCCACTATCGGTTATATGGCAGAATACGACGCATTGCCAGAATTAGGTCACGCTTGTGGACATAATTTAATAGCTGTAATGGGGATTGCAGCAGGAATTGGTCTTAGTAAGGTTTTAGAAGAAACAGGGGGAAAGGTTATTGTTTATGGTACACCTGCTGAAGAAACAAAAGGCGGAAAAGTGACTATGGCTGAAGCCGGTATTTTTGAAGAATTGGATGTAGCTATGATGGTTCATCCTTTAGATAACTATATGAAGAGTGGCGACTCGCTTGCAATGGATGCCATTCAATTTGAGTTCTTTGGAAAATCTGCCCACGCTGCTGCAAGTCCGCATCTAGGAATTAATGCACTAGATGCAGTATTACATACTTTTAATAGTATTAATGCATTAAGACAGCACATAAAACCAGATGCACGAATTCACGGTGTAATCACAGAGGGTGGAAAAGCTGCAAATATCGTCCCTGATTATGCAGTGGCTCAATTCTATGTAAGAGCAGGAAAAAGAGAAGATGTAAATATATTAGTTGAAAAAGTGAAAAAATGCGCTGAAGGAGCAGCACTCCAAACAGGTGCTACCGTGAAATCTAGCTTTTATGAATTTTCCTATGATGACATGATTACAAATAAAACGTTATCTGATGTCTTTACTAAGCAACTAGTTTCTTTAGGAGTAGAAGAAATTGAAATTCACGAACAAAGAGATGGTTCTGGATCGCTAGATATGGGAAATGTAAGCCAAGTAGTACCAGCCATTCACCCGTATGTGAAAATTTGTAACGAATCCTATGCATGTCATACACATGAGTTTAGAGAAGCAGCTATGTCGGAGCAAGGAAGAGATGCAATGTTATTAGGTGCAAAATCGATGGCACTAACTGGTTTAGAAATCTTAACGAATAAAGAGTTATTAGCAGCAATCAAAAAAGAGTTTGCTAAAAATAAACAATAAGGAAGAAGAAACTCCCCTTATCTTTTTACATCACTATCTGTAGAAAATAAGGGTTTTTTTTTGTTCAATTAAGGCGTAATTATGACAATTTTACCTCTTTTGCAATAGACTGAAGTGTTTCATTTATAATGAATAAGTCCTATATTTATTCATAAAGGGGTTATAAAAAGAATATGAAAAAAATATTACAGAACAGCATGACAGTTAAAAAGAGATTATACGCAAGCTTTTTCATTTTATTAATTATTCCTACCATTTTTATTGGTGTATTCTCTTATGTCAATTCTAAGAAACAATTAGAACAAGAAATGATGGCCAATGCGTACCAACAGATTCAGCAGCTAAACGGAAATATTACAACCGAATTATCAACTAAAATTGAGCAAGTAAACAAGCTTCGAAAGGAATGGGGGGAACCAAATAAGTCTGTATCAGATGATGTTGTTATCAATATGCTAGAAAAATACTACTATTTCTATGATGATATTGACAGTATATTTTTTGCTACGAAACAAGGACAATATATACAGCAGCCAGCAGACAAGGTAACAGAAAATTATGATCCAACTGCAAGTGAATGGTTTATTGCAGCAGAGGAGAATCCAGATGATATATATATATCAGATCCCTATATATCTGCTAGTACCAACGAAATGGTCGTTACGATTGCTGGCATAACCGAAGATCGAAAGAAGGTTATCGGTTTGAAGATTAAGCTGAGTGCCATACAAATTTTTGTGAATAATATCACAATAGGAAAGGAAGGTTATGCTTTTCTATTGGATGATAAATTTGCTTACATGGCTCATCCAACAGAAAAAATTGGCGAAGTTGGGACAGAAAACTATATTGAAAGGATGAAATTAGAAAAAACAGGTGCTTTTTCCTACAGCCTTGATAATAAAGAGAAAAAGCTAACCTATCTCACCAATAATCTAACTGGTTGGAAGATTGCTGGATCTATGTATGTAGAAGAAGTTTCGGATGCTTCCTTTCCAATACTAAGAGCATCATTCTTTGCAATTATCGGTTTTATTATTATAGGTTCTATTCTTATTTATAGAAATATACAGTCCATTATTAAGCCTTTAAATCAAATAAAAGAAAAAGCAGCTCTTGTTGGAAAAGGAGATTTAACACAGGAATTAGTAGTGAAAAGGAGAGATGAAATTGGGCATTTGACAATATCCTTCCAGAAAATGCAAGAAAACTTAAAACGATTAATCAAACATTTAGAAAAAAGCATTACACAGGTTGCTGCATCTAGTGATAACCTTACCGCGAGCTCCTCTTCTTCGACAAAGATAGTAGAAGATTTAGTATCTGTCATACAAGAAATAGCTTCAGGTGCCGAGCATCAAAAGCAAGAAGTCGAAACAAGCACTAAAAAAATAAAAAATATTACAGAGAAAACAGGATTAATACGCGAGAATTCTCTCTATATGTCCAAATTGGGCAATAGCACTTTAGAGAAAGCAAAAGAAGGGGAAGTTGCTATTAATCAGGCAGAATCTCAAATGCAATTAATTGTTGATTCTGTAATAAAATCAGATAAACAAATAGAAACATTACATAAACGTTCCAAGGAAGTCGAATCTATTATTCAATTAATAAGTACTATTGCCAACCAAACGAATCTTTTAGCATTAAATGCCGCGATTGAAGCAGCTAGAGCAGGAGAAAATGGCAAAGGTTTTTCTGTAGTGGCAGAAGAAATTAGAAAATTGGCAGAGACAACCCAAAAATCAGCGGGGGAAATCGAATATTTAGTGAAAGAAATACAGACAGATACCCATTCAACCGTAGATATGATGACACTTGTCCACAAGCAAGTTGATGGTGGTCTTTCTGTCATCTCTTCAGTTAAAAAGAAATTTCATGCTATCTCTTCTAGTATGAATGAAACTGCACCGATTATTGATGAAGTAACACTTTCTTCTGAAGAAGTATATAAGCATATTAAAACGCTTGTCGAAACATTTGAATCCTTATATGAATTTAGTAAACAAAACGCAGCATTATCCGAAGAACTATCTGCATCCACAGAAGAGCAACTAGCATCATTTGAAGAAGTCCATGCTACTGCTAAGACTCTCGCAAAGACTGCTGATCATTTAAAATCGTTCATTGGTCAATTCCATTATTAATACTCTTTTGGTTTATAGGTTTTTACTAAAAATGATGAAAATGAATACGGAAAGCCATCATACAATAAGTAACAGTGTTGTTTAGATATCCCCCAATAACCTACTTATTTATAAATAGGCTTGAAAATCCATCATTCTGGGTAGAATTACTTCATAAGAAAGCTTAACTAATTATTCTAAAAAAGATAAGCTATATTTTATGGAGTAGGAGAATAGATAAATGGAAAATAAAACAATGATGCAGTTTTTTGAATGGCATTTAGTTGCTGATGGACAACATTGGAATCGTTTGAAAGAGCAAGCAGGAAAATTAAAAGAAGTAGGTATTGACTCTATCTGGATTCCCCCAGTTACAAAAGCGGCTTCCAAAGATGACAATGGATATGGCGTTTATGATGTCTATGATTTAGGAGAATTTGATCAAAAGGGTACCATCCGGACCAAATATGGCACAAAACAGGAATTACATGATGCAATAGAAGCGTGTCATAATGTTGGCATACAAGTTTATGTCGATGTTGTCATGAATCATAAGGCAGCAGCAGATGAAAAAGAAACGATTAAGGCTATTGAAGTGAATCCTGAAAATAGAGAAGAAGAAATATCTGAACCACATGAAATAGAAGCATGGACGAAATTTACCTTTCCAGGAAGAGGGGATACTTACTCCCCTTTCAAGTGGAACTTTCAGCATTTTAATGGAACAGATTATGATAACAAAGCTAAAAAAGCTGGAGTCTTTAGGATTATCGGCGAAAATAAAATGTGGAATACAAATGTTGATGATGAATTCGGGAATTATGACTATCTAATGTTCGCCAATATCGATTATAATAATGAACTCGTCCAAAATGAAATGATTTCATGGGGAAAATGGCTTTACAAGACACTTAATTGTGATGGCTACCGATTAGATGCAATCAAACATATTAATCATTCCTTTATTAAAAAATTTGCCCATTCCATATTAGAAGAAAAAGAAGATTTCTATTTCGTAGGAGAATTTTGGAAAGCAGATATTAACGAATGTCAGGAATTTTTGCAGCAAACAGACTATACAATCGATTTATTTGATGTTCCTCTTCACTATAAATTGCATACTGCTTCTATGGAGGGCAGTAATTTTGATCTTTCTACAATCTTTGAAGGAACGTTAGTGGAAGATAATCCGCTTAATTGCGTTACCTTTGTCGATAACCATGATACCCAACCAGGTGAATCGCTTGAATCTTGGGTAGAGGATTGGTTTAAGCAGATAGCATATAGCCTAATATTGCTTCGAAAAGATGGCTATCCAACGATTTTCTATGGCGATTACTTTGGAATTGGCGGAGAACTTCCAATGGAAGGAAAAAAGGCTGCAATTGATCCATTACTGTATGTACGAAAGAAAAAAGCATATGGTAATCAAGATGATTATTTTGATGATCCCAATGTAATTGGCTGGGTACGCCATGGTGAGACGGAAATAGAAAGATCCGGATGTGCTGTCGTCATTTCTAATAAAGAAGAAGGCAGCAAAAAAATGTTTGTTAGCGAAACACGAAGTGGGGAAGAGTGGATAGATTTTACGAATACAAGAAAAGATCGAGTGAAAATAGGGAAAGATGGTTTTGGTAATTTCCCTGTAAATGCCCAAAGTGTTTCTGTTTGGGGATTAGCTGATTAAACAAAATCAAACAAATGTCAAAAAAGACGCTGTAACACAAAGCGTCTTTTTTGCATAAAATTAATCAATAAAAAATCGCTCTAAATAAAATGGTTACTAGATTGTTTCTAGGAAGAAAAGAATAATTTTACAATCCCTTGATAACCAAAATATGCGCCAAATAAAACTAAAGATAGTCCAGAAATAACGGAAATTCCTCTTAATGTTCCAAGTGTAAGAAACCGCCTAAAGCCATTTGTTAAGGCTGCAACAATTATATCCCATATTGTAAGACCTAGAAAAATCATACTACTATAAACCAACAAGGAACTAGTCCCATTTTCTTGGGCGGTTTTAGCTAAAACAGATCCATATATTCCTAACCAAAAGAGAATAGATAAAGGACTAGTAATAGACATAATAAATCCTGTTAGAAAACATTTAAACAGGGAATCTTTGCCCCTAAGGGAATCAAGCTTGAGATTCTGAGCTCCAATAATGCTTTCAAACCCTGTATAAATTAATACAAATCCGCCAAAAAGCCAAAGGAATATTTGCACGATGGCTATCTCAAGAAAATGAACCATTCCGATATATACCATTATCATAAAAATACCATCGGCAAGCATGGAACCAAACCCTACAATCCAGGCATGCCAAAAACCATTTTTTATTCCTTTATCAATTCTCGCAGAATTTACTGGTCCAATTGGTGCAGCTAATGTAAAGCCTAACAAGATATAGCTTAGTAAAATGGTTACACTGAACATCCGAGTCTCTACACATCCTTTCTTGTACATGCTATGAAGACTAGTAAGAGGATATGTGAATTAATTTAAAAAGATAAAAAACTAATCATTCAAATTTTGAAACTAGCTTTATAATAGAAAGAAAAGGAGACTTTTCATGTATAAATTAAAAACAAAGGAAACAGATCAAGATGTTGTTGAATATATAGAATCATCCTTAACAAGTAATACAAAAAAAGAGGATGCCTATAAACTAATCGACATTTTTTCTGATATTACTGGATTACCACCGAAAATGTGGGGGACGAGTATTATTGGTTTTGGTACGTATCACTACAAGTATGCAACAGGTCATGAGGGAGATGCACCTATCGTTGGCTTCGCTCCTAAAAAAGCAAGAATCAGCCTCTATTTAACGACAGAGGAAGAAACAAGAGCCTTTTATTTAGAGCGAATCGGCAAACACAAGGCTGGAGTTGGCTGTGTATATATTAATAAGCTTGCTGATATTAACGAGGAGACCCTAAAGGAATTTATCGAAAAATCGGTCGAAATAATTCGTGAAAAACATTCTATACACAAGGAGAAATAAACAAAGAATGAGAGCAGAAATTTAGGAATTTAAGAATGGGATTTCAAATAATTAGTAACTTCTAATAGGTAAATTCCTTTTACTTACTGCCAATATTAGCATATAATAATAGACGCGAAAAGGATTCGAGAACTGATATAGATGAACAAGGAGAATTAAAATGATTGTAAAGAATGAACAAGACATTAATGGTCTGAAAGAAATTGGTAAAATTGTAAGTATCATCAGAGAGGAATTAATAAAAATAACAGTGCCAGGAGTGACAACAAAAGAACTAGATGATTTAGCAGGTAAGCTATTTGCTGAACATGGTGCAGTTTCAGCCCCTCAAGATATGTACGATTTTCCAGGATATACTTGTATTTCTGTGAATGATGAAGTGGCACATGGCATTCCCGGAGATCGAGTAATTCAAGAAGGAGATTTAGTTAATATCGATGTATCTGCAAGTAAAAATGGTTACTTTGCTGATACAGGTAAATCATTCGTTGTCGGGAATGGCGATCCTAAACTAATCAAACTTTGTGAAGTGGCACAAGAAGCATTTGAAGAAGGACTTAAATGCTTTAAGCCTGGAGCAAAGAAGAATCGTATCGGAAAATTTGTTTACAACACAGCAAAAAAGCACGGATTTACGGTAATTAAAAATTTAACAGGTCATGGGATAGGAACTTCCCTGCACGAAAAACCAGATCATATCCTTAATTATTTCGACTCATGGGATACGGACCTGCTTCGAGATGGAATGGTTATCGCATTTGAACCATTTATATCTACTGGTTCAGAAGAAGTTTATGAAAAAAATGATGGCTGGACATTCTCTACTAAAGAAAAAAGCTTTGTTGCACAATACGAGCATACAGTTATTATAACAAAAGAGAAACCGATTATTACAACCTTATAAGCTTTTACAACCAAGCTCTGTTCATTCAACAGAGCTTGGTTTCTATTTCATCTCATTATTTTCATGCAATCCTTAACTCCTTCTTTACATATCCTCTCCTGTGTTAAACGTAATTTTTGGTAATATACCTTCAAAGAATTACAACCTAATAAGCATTTACGATAATTGCGAATTTACCGATAGTTCCCTCTATTTGTTTTTCCATTGACATCAATAAATATATCGAATAACCTAATACATATCTTTTTTATATTTAAAAATCCTTATCAGCTCAAGATGAGGTAGAGGTTGCGATTTTTATTAGTAAAAAGAGGAAGAGCAAAGAGAGCTCATTGATTGCTTTTGAAAGGAAAAGTCGCCGAAGCACTATTATTCTCTAATAATAGTAGCTGGGACTGCATACGAATAGGTGCAGGACTGTCATAGGATCTTACTATGGTGAACTATCTTTATATCTGAAGGTTTTTCTACCTTCACACCATTTAGAGGTGTGTTTTTTTATGCCTTGGAAATAATAAAAATACATTTTGTTGTATAAGAATTTAAGGTGTTAAAGTAAATCTCCTATGTCATACGTTTAGCAAATACTTCTTAAAGGAGAAAAACATGAATTCAAAAGGAACATTAGGATTAGGGATATTAATATCCTTAGTTGTAGGTAATATGGTAGGATCAGGAATTTTTATGCTTCCTCGATCATTATCGGAAGTAGCAAGCCCTGCTGGGGTTATCTTAGCTTGGCTATTAACAGGATTCGGAGTGCTGGTAACTGCCTTAGTGTTTGGGAATTTAGCCATTCGTAAGCCTAATTTAACGGGCGGTCCACAAATTTATGCGAAAGAATTATTTAAACCAGATTCAAAAAAATCTACTCTTTCTGGCTTTATGTCTACATGGGGGTATTGGATAGGTAATCTAACTGGAAATGTTGCCATTATCACTACTTTTGCTGGTTATTTATCAACGTTTTTCCCGATTTTAACAAGTCAAGCCGTTTTATTGAATATAGGTTCTTTTACTCTTTATGTAGGAAATACGTTTACATTCGTTGTCTGTACAATTTTATTATGGGGAACACATTACATTATTTTAAACGGATTGGAAAACGCAGGTAAATTAAATGTTATTGCAACAGCTTCAAAGGTTATTGGTTTTATGCTATTTATCATCATCGCGTTATTTGCATTTGAATCAAGCAATATCCTACCCTTTGCAGAACCAAAAATAAATGAAGTAGGTAAGTCAGTTGGATTGTTTGGACAAATCAATAGTGCTGCAATGACAACATTATGGGCATTTATCGGTGTAGAATCAGCAGTTGTTTTTGCTTCTAGAGCAAAGAGGCAATCCGATGTAAAAAAAGCAACCATCTTTGGTCTATTAATTGCTTTAGCTATCTATATTGGAATCAGCACCCTTGTAATGGGCATTCTTACACAGGATCAATTGGTCGCTTCACAAAAGCCTTTAATTGATGCAATAGAAGCTGTTCTTGGTCCCATCGCAGGAAAAGTGCTCGCAGGTATAGGGTTAATTAGTTTGTTCGGATCAACAATTGGTTGGATTATGTTAAGTGCAGAAGTGCCTTATGCAGCTGCTAAACAAGGAATTTTCATTCCAGCTTTCTTAAAAGAAAATAATAAGAGTATTCCAACATTTTCCTTAATCGTAACAAATATCTTAGGGCAATTATTCATTTTCTCGACTGTGTCAAAAAGCATATCACAAGCATTTGATTTTATTATTTATATTGCAACACTAAGCTATCTGGTTCCTTATTTAATTTCAACCATCTTCCAATTGAAATTAGTTATAACTGGTGAAACATATAATTCACTGAAGGAAAGAAGATGGGATTTTGTTATTGGATTCCTTGCGACAATCTACTCCGTTTGGGTAATTATCGCAGGAACTGCAGATATTAAAACATTTAGTTTCGGTGTTTTATTACTATTAAGCGGAATTCTTTTCTATAATCAACTAAATAAAAAAGAAACAAAGAAGAAATCTGTCTAATATTTCAATAAGTTCTATTTAAGAATGGGATATAAGTATTCCACCTAGTAATAAAAACGAACAGTTATACAAATTTCGTATAATTGTTCGTTTTTTGTTTTTCTAAATAGATTCACTTACAGTGCTGTCATCCCACTCTACTTCATGCTCCTTTGAAAGCTTATCTAATTCAGTCATATATTGACGTATAAGTGTGCGAGCTTCCTCCAGCATGGCATTCGCTTCTTCAACAAGCCTAATATCTTGCGTTTCTAACGCTGTAAGTATTTTTACAAACGCATTAAACTGAATATCAGCGCCCTTTATATATATTTCATGTATTTCTCTTACCTCGTCTGTTTCCACCTTTACCCTATTTAATTCTTTAATAAATTCATTATAATTGGGAATCACTGTTGTTTGGATTGTATCATACATTGTCCAATCATCCGTATAATTGAGTCCAGACACAGAATCATACGCAGCCACGGCCTTAGCCTCTAATTCAAAGGCTGTTGTCATATCTTCATTTACATATTGAAGCAAATCCTCTTTAACTGGATCAGTAGAGCAAGCTGTAATCAGAAATAAAAAGGGAATTAAGATAATTTTAATAACTTTTTTCACTCCTTCACCTCCTTCTCCTTACTGTATGAAGGAGTGGAAGTCCACTATGAAAAGAAAATCGAAAAGGGAAGAGCCTAAAATTACAATTGGGGACCGGTTTATATGATTGATACATTATTTAAGCAAATTCTTTTCTTACTCATACCATTTGCTTATTTAAGCTGGTTTGCATGGTGGAGTAAATCATGGATTGTTTTTCTTCCTATATTAGTAAACCTTCCCTCTGTCATTACTGAACAATTTCCTTTGACAGAGGAATGGAAGGCAATTATTTCATCTATTTTCCTATTTATCATGATGTTAGCTTTTTTAATTTGGCAAATCTGGTTATTGAAAAAAGAAAATAAGCCAACCTAATGGCAGTTAAAGCATATCCGAAAAAAAGATATGCTTTTTTTAAAAAAACAATTGAATATTAATTCATATTATTGTATAAATATTATTATGAAGATACGGATATTAAAGGGGAAAAATAAGTATGGATTATTTTATTACGGAAGAGCTGCCACCATTTTCACAGTTTGCCTTATTACATGAGGACAGTGGCTTATTAAAAAGTAAAAAAGGAAACTATACAAGAGAACAATTATATGAAGCAGCTAAAAATAGCTGGTACTCCATTTCCATCTACCACAATCAAAAACTTATTGCTTTCGGTCGTATGATTTCAGATGGAGTTTACCAATCATTAATCTGTGATGTCATGGTTCATCCTGAAGAGCAGGGAAAAGGACTAGGAAAGCAAATCATTGAAAAGCTCGTCTATAAATGTAAGCAATCAGGTATTCAATCGATTCAATTATTCTCAGCGAAAGGGAAGCATCCCTTTTATAAAAAATTAGGGTTTGTAGAAAGAGAACAAGACGCTCCTGGCATGTCTCTCCTCTTTTAGAGGTTGGGACAAATCTAAATAACTAATCTTTAAAGACGAACAATCTCTAATTTAGCTCTTAAATAAAGCTACTTTTTCATATTAGTTATTTATGGTTATTTATGGTTTTAAATATATTCAAGTGTAAAAACTAAGTCGTTCCATTGCGCTACAGACGGTCGATGCGCCGGGGAGGAAGCTGAGCCTCCTCGGCACGCGCCTGCGGGGTCTCAGCCTTTCCTCTATTTCCCGCAGGAGTCGACCGTCCTCCGCTCCATTTCACTTCATTTTTAAACCTTTTTCTAAAATACAAATACGAACGATGATGTAAACCAACCGCATAATTGTTCGTGTTTACTGTTAGCTGAAATGTTTATATCCCAGCCTCTTTGTATTTTCCTATGCATAACCATCCTTTATCTGGTAACACTACTTACGTACATAAATGGGTTAAAGAAGAAAGGAAAGGGGTATTAGTAAAAATCCCTTAATACATTTATTTGTGTACATAAATGATTATTAATTCTTTTAGGCGTTAATTTCGGGACTTTTTAATGCCTCTCTTGTTTGTACATTAACTTTCCATCTATCCATCTAATATGTACATCCTTTCGTTTACTTATAAAGAATTAATTAACATTTATTGGATACAATTAATAAGGACTAATGACTAGGAGGTAATTTTTTTGAGTGATAACAAAGAAATGGAGAAGAAAAACGGACAAGATCAGGAACGAGAAACGTTGACGACACGTCAAGGTCATCCAGTATTAGATAATCAAAATATCCGTACTATTGGTGATCGCGGACCAGCTACACTCGAGAATTACCACTTTATTGAGAAAATCTCCCATTTTGATCGTGAAGAGGTACCAGAGCGTGTGGTACATGCACGTGGGTCTGGAGCTTTTGGTTATTTTGAAACTTACGGAAAAGTTGGAAATGAGCCAGTAGAAAAGTATACTCGCGCAAAAGTATTTTCAGGCGCAGGGAAGAAAACACCATTAATGGTTCGCTTCTCTACAGTTGCAGGAGCTAAAGATTCACCTGAAACAGCACGCGATCCTCGTGGCTTTGCAGTAAAAATGTATACAGAAGATGGAAACTGGGACCTTGTTGGGAACAACCTTAAAATATTCTTTATTCGTGATGCTATGAAGTTCCCTGATATGATTCATGCATTCAAAGCAGATCCGGCTTCAAACGTTCCAAACCCACAGCGAATGTTTGATTTTGTTTCCCGTACGCCTGAGGCTACACATATGATAACCTTCCTATTCTCTCCTTGGGGAATTCCTGCTACATATCGTCACATGCAAGGATCTGGTGTAAACACTTATAAATGGGTTAATGAACAGGGTGAGGCAGTTTTAGTGAAATATCATTGGGAACCAAAACAAGGTATCCGAAATTTAACACAAGAAGAGGCCGAATCCATTCAAGCTAAGAACGTAGGTCATGCAACACAAGATTTATATGAATCAATTGAGCGCGGTGATTACCCAGAATGGGAGCTTTATGTGCAAATCATGGAGGATGATTATCATCCAGAACTCGACTTTGATCCTCTCGATGACACAAAGCTTTGGCCAGAGGATAAATTCCCATGGTTGCCAGTTGGTCGTATGGTCCTCGATCGTAATCCAGTCGATTTCCATGCTGAAATTGAGCAAGCTGCTTTTGGAACTGGAGTACTTGTAGATGGAATGGATTTTTCTGATGATAAAATGTTACAAGGGCGTACTTTCTCTTACTCTGATACACAACGCTATCGTGTTGGCGCAAATTATTTAAAAGTACCAGTAAATGCACCAAAAGCACCTGTCCGTACGAATCAACATCGTGGGCAAATGGATGTACGTGACCCGAAAGAGTCTGGTGAAAATCCACATATTAACTATGAGCCATCCATGCTCGGAGGTTTTAAAGAAGCAGGTAAAGAAAACCGTGTTCCTCATCAGCCAAAGTATAATGCAGCGGCAATGAGTGCTCCAATAGACAGACCTAATAACTATGGACAAGCCGGACACACATACAGAAGTTTTGAAGATTGGGAACGCGATGAATTAATAAAAAATCTATCTGAAGCACTGGCAATCTGCGATAAAAAAATTCAAGATGCGATGATTGAACACTTTACACAAGCAGATGAAGATTATGGTAATCGCGTGAAGGCAGGCATCGAATCAAAAATGAAAGAAATGAAAGAAATGGCTAAGGAAAATGTACCTGGACGTGAAGCAGGTATATCAAAATATGGTGAAGGTACAATAGATGCAAATCAAGCTACCAAAGATGCAGTAAAGAAAAGCCATGAGGCAGATCCTTATTAATGGAAATACGCGTAAGAAGAGATAAAAGAAGGAAGAGATTTCGCAATTAATATCAGGCTAATTTGTGACACATTTCGCATAAGATTTGTGTCCTTTTTTGATGTCTTAACAAAAAGTTAGAGCTAGTAACAAACCAATGGTTTCTACCATTACAGATATTAATGTAATCAAAAATTTAATGCTTAGCCTTCTTTTTCTCTAAACATCCTAATAATTGACATACCTTATGAAATATGATATTAAATTAATAGATTAGCACTCACGAACTTTAAGTGCTAATATTATTACATAAGAATGAAGAGAAAGGGTGTATAAAAATGATCGAAACAAAGGAATTTAAAGCAGAATCGAAACGATTATTAGAAATGATGATTAACTCCATCTATTCACAAAGGGAAGTATTCTTACGTGAGTTAATCTCAAATGCTAGTGATGCAATTGATAAAATCTACTATAAAGCTTTAACAGATGATACCATTAATTTTGAAAAAGATAATTATTTTATTAAAATAACAGCAGATAAAGAAAAACGGACATTAACTATTTCCGATACTGGAATTGGGATGACAAAGGAAGAGCTGGAATCGAATTTAGGTACAATCGCCAAAAGCGGCTCCCTTGCTTTCAAAAAGGAAAACGATTCGAAAGATGGCCATGACATAATTGGGCAGTTTGGGGTTGGATTCTATGCTGCATTCATGGTAGCAGATGAGGTAACAGTAATTACTAAATCATTAAATAGTGATACTGCATATAAATGGATTTCAAAAGGTGCAGATGGTTATACCATTGAAGAAACAGAGAAATCGGCAATCGGTACAGATATTATCCTGACAATTAAGGAAAATACCGAAGAAGATCAATACGATGAATATTTAGAAGAATATCGCTTAAAATCGATTATTAAAAAGTACTCAGACTTTATCCGTTATCCAATTAAAATGGAAGTGACTTCAAGTAAATTAAAAGAAGGCACAGAAAACGAATACGAGGAAGTTAGGGAAGAGCAAATTCTAAATAGCATGGTTCCTATTTGGAGAAAGAATAAAAATGAATTAACAGATGAAGATTATCAAAATTTCTATGAAGAAAAACGCTATGGCTATGACAAACCGTTAAAGCATATTCATGTTAGCGTAGATGGTGCAATTCGTTATAACGCGATCCTTTATATTCCAGAAAAAACTCCTTTTGATTATTATTCTAAAGAATATGAAAAAGGTTTGGAGCTTTATTCAAATGGCGTTTTAATTATGGAGAAATGCGGGGACTTACTGCCCGAATACTTTAGCTTTGTAAAAGGTATGGTCGATTCAGAAGATTTATCTCTTAATATTTCAAGAGAAATGCTGCAGCATGATCGCCAATTGAAGCGTATTGAAAAGAATTTAACAAAGAAAATTAAAAGTCAGCTTCTAAGCCTACTAAAAGATGAAAGAGAAAAATATGAATCTTTCTATGAATCATTTGGTAGACAAATAAAATTTGGTGTCTACAATGATTTCGGAATGAATAAAGAAATGCTACAAGATCTTCTACTTTTCTATTCTTCAAAAGAGAAAAAATTAGTATCATTAGATGAATATGTAGAAAGAATGCCAGAAGATCAAAAATTTATATATTATGCATCTGGAGATTCTATTGAACGTATTGATAAGCTTCCACAAACGGAATTAGTTAGCGATAAAGGATATGAAATTCTGTATTTAACAGATGATATTGATGAATTCGCCATTAAAATGATTGCTAATTATAAAGAAAAAGAATTCAAATCAGTATCTAGCGGTGATTTAGGTCTTAACCAGGAAGAAGAAAAAGAAGAAAAAGAAGCAACAGAGGAAAATAAAGCATTGTTTGATTATATGAAGGATATTCTTTCCGATAAAGTGAAAGGCGTAAAAGTATCAACTCGTTTAAAATCACATCCTGTTTGCTTAACTGCCGAAGGAGAAGTCTCCATTGAGATGGAAAAAGTCCTAAGTATGATGCCAGATAATCAAAATATCAAAGCAGATAAAGTTTTAGAAATTAACAAGAACCATGAAATTTTCCAAGCGTTAAGAGAGGCTTTTGAGAATGATAAAGATAAAGTGGCCCTTTATACAAACCTTCTTTATAACCAAGCATTACTAATTGAAGGTTTATCCATTGAGGATCCAGTAGAGTTCACAAACAATATTTGTAAACTAATGAAATAGACAACGAAAACCGCATTTTCAATTGGAAAGTGCGGTTTTTCTTCTTTATATCCTTCCCAATTTTTCCATTTATAAAAAACATCTTCTTCCTGTTAAATTATGTTTTACTATTTAAAACGAAACCGCTATACTTATAAAAAAACAATCAGAGATGGGGAACAATTATATGGCAGAATTAAAAGGAATAGAGATATTGACGATTGAAAAAAATTCCTTTGTCATGCACCCAACCCTAATATGGGATGAAAAACAAACATTATTAATAGATACAGGAATGCCTGGATATATGGAAGACATAAATTTAGTTATGGCTAAAGCAAATAAATCATTGGAAGATTTAACAGACATCTTGTTAACACACCAGGATATTGATCATATTGGAAGCTTACCAGAAATATTAACAGCATGCACACAGCATTTAACCATATATGCACATAAAGAGGATATCCCTTATATAGAAGGAAATCAACCTTTATTAAAAGCAAATCCTGCTAAATTTAATGAAGAGCAATGGGAAGCATTACCAGACTCATTAAAGTTTATTTATCTACACCCACCAAAGGCCCAAGTTACCAATTCACTAGAAGATGGTCAATTACTACCTATTAATGAAGGACTTGAGATAATTCACACACCTGGCCATACACCGGGGCATATAAGCTTATTCCATAAAAAATCAGGGACCTTGGTTGCTGGTGATGCATTAACTGCTGTAAACGGAAAGCTTCACCTACCTAATCCAGTACATACGCCGGATATGAACCTTGCCATTCAATCGATTGAAAAGTTTCTAACCTATCCAATTACAAAAATTGTGTGTTATCACGGTGGAATTGTATCTGATAATGTGATGGAACAATTACATGGTCTAGTAAAGTTAAAAACAATCTAAAAAAAGATGCCTTATCTAAAATATCTCTAAAACCATAAATAATAGAGAATGGTTCAGATAGGCATCTATTTCAAATGAAGATTTTTATAAAAAGAATTGAATCCCCCGAATTCCAAAATAGCCGCCGAATAAAAGCAATATTAGACCTGAGATCTTGCTGATAAAGGTAATTAGCTGTTCGGAGACAACCGTTCGAAAGAAACTCGATAAAACCGAAACAGTGAGATCCCAGATGGCAACACCAAATAACATACAACCTGTATACAATAATAAGGTGCTTGTACTTAAATTATGTATAGTAGTGGCTAATATAGATCCATATATTCCTAGCCAGAAGATAATCGACAGCGGATTCATTATACTCATAAGCAACCCAGTTATAAACGATCGAAACATAGAGTTAGTATCCTTACTGCTTCTTGAGATTGTACTTGTTTTTGTCATGACTCCTTCTATACCTGTGTAAATGAGGACAAAAGCACCAAATAGCCACAGAAAGGTTTGTACAATAGGGATATTAGCTAATTTTGCTACTCC
Source organism: Niallia sp. HCP3S3_B10 (assembly GCF_052064465.1). Taxonomy (NCBI): domain Bacteria; kingdom Bacillati; phylum Bacillota; class Bacilli; order Caryophanales; family Bacillaceae; genus Niallia; species Niallia sp. HCP3S3_B10. The sequence continues at coordinate 46,473 of NZ_JBQHVO010000013.1, forward strand.
AAAATATACGAGAATGATGAAGAAAACGTCACCCAATAGAGAACCTAGTGATAGAACCCAAGCATGACGAAAACCATATCTAAGACCTCTGTTTATAACTGCAGCATTCACAGGCCCAATCGGTGCTGCCAATGATAAACCTAAGGCAATATAATATAAAATACTATCCATTAACGATCCTCCTAATATAAACGTCTATATTAAACGTATTCAAAAAAGGAAGCCTGTACCACTTATTCAGGAAATTTTTTTACATGAGCAATTAAGGTTTCCATCGGTTTGAATCAACAATATTAAATTGTGGGGTTAATCCCTTGATTTCAAAGTATTCTTTAAAAAATAGACGAATAATGATATAATAGTTAAATAATAGAAAATACTGAAAACACCCATTTGCCTATAATTATTCTTTAGTAGGAGACTTAACGATGAATAGTATGAAAGATAACGATACACCATCTAATGATTTTTTTCGTTTGCTGGTGGAGCATGTAAACGACTGGATTTGGCAAATTAATGAACAATGGGAATTTACATATTCCAATTCCATCGTAGAAGAGACATTGGGATATTCCGCTAATGAATTACTTGGAAAATCGATGTTTTCTTTCATTAAAATAAATGAAGTAGAATCAGTTCAAGCAATTGTCTTGAGCGCTATGGAGAATAATAGTTCCTTACAAAATCTAGATTTCACGATGATTCACCGCAATGGGCATGAAGTATTTATCGAGACAAATGCGAATCCCATAATAGATAATCAAAATAATACTATCGGATATAGAGGCATAAATCGAGATATCACCTTATGGAAGAAAAATCAAGATCGTCAACAACAATTGCTAGATATTATCGAAGCTTCTCCAGACTTAATTGCAACAGCGGATAGCTTTGGAAATACCACCTATTTAAATCCTTCTGCTAGAGCTTTTCTTGGCATTCCTGAGGGAATAGAAGAATTACATTCCGTTAACGCACAGTTATGGACAAATAAAATTGTTGACATAAACGAAAACGAGCTTTCTGCTGAGAAAAGTATTTGGAGGGGAGAAAACACTCTTTCTAACTCTATGGGGAAAGAAATTCCTGTTTCGCAAATAATTGTGACCCACAAGGCTAACAATCAAAATATTCATTTCCTTTCAACGATTGCAAGAGATATTTCGGAAAGAAAGGCATATGAAAAGATTATAAAAAGACAAGCTTTATATGATACACTGACAGAACTACCGAATCGACGGCATCTATATAAAACCATTTCAAGATTAATGGATAGTAAGGATAAGGAGAAAACTTTTGCTTTGCTATTCATAGATATTGACGATTTTAAACAAATTAACGATACACTAGGTCATAAATATGGTGATCGAGCACTAAAGCTTATTGCTGCAAGGATGAAAGGTTCTGTAAGGGAGAATGATTTTCTATGCCGTTTAGGTGGAGATGAATTTATTCTCCTAGTAGAAGGTATGAACACAAAACAAGAAGTCGAGGATTATGCAAAAAGATTGATTTCGATTTTTAACCATCCACTCAGAATGGATAATAAGCTACATTCTATTACTTGTAGTATCGGCATAAGCATCTATCCTGATCATGGGAAAGATATAGAAACATTAATGCAAAACGCTGACAAAATTATGTATCATATGAAAAAACAAGGGAAAAATGGCTTTCAAATAACACAAACTAATGGAGGATGATTCAATAGCACATGCTAATGAATCGTTTTTTATGTTTAGGTATATATTACTAACTGCTCAGCAGCTCCACTTAATAATTTTCTGATTCCCTGTGCTAAACCTATTATTTTAAAGGATACTTGCTACTATTTTCATATAATAAAAGTTGCAAAATTGTCCCAACTTGTCTAACTATTGAAGGATTTTGTAGAATATGATCGAAAAATAATCAAAAAGAATGTATAATAGGTACTTAGGAAAGTAGATTCTGAAAGAGGGAGGATCATTAAAATGGAATGGACCCTAGCCATTTTGTTTATTGCAGCAGCCATTTTGCTCATTACTTCCGTTATTAAAGCAAAACAAACGTCAAAATCAGAGCAACGTGAAATAGATGTAATTCACCTTTCTGTGATGGAAGAAATAGCACAGTTGCAAAAACAAATTCGTCATCTTGAGCTGGACATAGAAATAATGGAAAAAGAATCTGGCGTTCAACTTGCTTCTAAGGACCGTACGGTTTTAAGAGAAGTACTTGACTTGCATAGACGTAAGTATTCAGTTGAAAGTATTGCAGCTCAAAAGAAGCTTACTCAAACTGAAGTAGAAGAGATGTTAGCTCCTTACTTACTTGGAAAAGAAGAAAGGAGAAGTGTTTTACAATGAAACCAACGATAATCACAAGTTTCGCAGCAGGACTACTTTTAGCAACATCTGTTAGTGGAATTGTCTATTTCTCTACAAAAGATGATTCTGTAAAGGCAGAAGAAAACAAAGTGGAAAAGGTAGACAAAGTGACGGAAGATGTAGCAAATACACCGACTGTAGAAGAAATGAAAGAAATTTTAACAAGCAGCGGATATGTTGTTCAAACTTCAGAAGAAGCGAAACAAAAGGAAGAAGAGCAAAAACAAGCATCTGAATCCAATACTTCTGAAGAAAAGAAAGAGGACAAAGAAGAAGAGCAAGAAGAGGAAGTGAAGACAGTCACTGTTACTGTTTCAAGCGGTATGACTAGCTATGATGTAGGAAGCATTTTACATGATGAAAAAATCATTAAAGAAACTGCCTTGGAATTCTCACAAAAAGTAGATAAAAAAGGCGTTGCAGAATACTTAAAGCTTGGTTCATTCAAAATAAAAAGCGATATGTCAACAGATGAAATCATTTCCAAAATTTTCAAGAAACAAAGCTAATATATAAAGGGTTGTTCAAAAAGGGTACTCTCTTTTGGACAATCCTTTTTTATGTAATAAATGGTTCAAATTATTCTGTTTCTATAGATTGATTCCCCAAACCTTGTTTTTTATGCCTCATAGACTAAAGAGAAGGGAGAATCAAAAAAATGCAAAAGAAAAAAAGGAATAAAAATCCGATAAGAATCTGTCTGCCAGGTGGTTATCGCTATTGTGGACCGGGTTGCAGCGGTCCTGGTGCGCCAATTAATTATGTAGATTCCTGTTGCCAAAGACATGATCAATGTGTTGACACATACGGTTCCTGTCGATATTGTGATGAAAGATTACTGCACTGTGTCCAATCAAGATTAAGAGAACATAGTCAAGAAGGCAAAACAGCCAGATTAATTTCTGATTTTATGCGATTTCGACTAGAAATTAACGGGGGCTGGAGAAGGAATCGATAATATCTTCTTATTTACGATAATATACTGAAAATAAACGATCACAGTATAAAGGAGTAAGGAAATAAACTAATCCCATCTTCTAGAAGAAAAAATGAATGGAAAGACAATCGGATATAAATAAATTCCATCATTATTGTCTTTTTGGTGGTTTACTTGTCGTTTCCAGTTTGTATGAAACAAGAAAAAAATCCTGTTCTACAAAAACAATATCTCTACATGATCCCTGCATGAAACAAACAAAAAAAAGTCATCTTACTTTCCGAAGGCTCGTTAGTAAGATGAGTCTTTTTTAATGTTTCCATAATACATCTGTTATTTTACTATCAAATAGATTTGTATCTATATTACATGTTTCATCATCAATGCCATATTGCCAGCCATATGCAAGAGAACCTTCTGGAGCATCCACTTTAAATTCTGGTGCATCTTGTTCAGTAGTAATTCCAATGTTTGGAGAAGCAGACCATAGATACGTATTTTCCTTTATTTCTCCCTTATTTTCAACAGCCTCATTAAAAGCATTTGTAAGTGCCTCTCCTGAATCAAAGATACCGTAGATTGCAGGTTCGTAAGAGGAATTGCTTACTTCGTCATACCACCCCTCAATAAAGGCTGCATCGACTGGATAGTTTGGCTCTATGTCAGCAAAAATCGCAACACCATCAGGAGTACTTAGGTCATTAGCTAATGCAATCGCTTTTTTCGCTTCACTAACACCATTATCATAGCCAGTTGCATCAGTGAATCCGTTATAGATTAGAAGGATATCTGCCTCATTGGAGTGAATTAAATCAATTTGTTCCCCTGTTAGACCGTGTGAAACCCCATCATTTGTACCTAAATAGCGTGCAACAATTTTTGGGGTTCCAAAGTTATCTCTCACACAAGCATAGAAATCCTCCGTTGTTTCACTAGCGGAATCAATTCCCCATAAATAGGAAGTCTCCTCATTATTATCCGTATCTCCGTTATTATCGTTGCTATTTTCCTCATTATTGCTATCGTCACTATCATTTGAATTTTCATTATCATTATTTGTGTTTTCTTGTTTTCCATTTGTATTAAGCTCATTTGTGACATTTACATCAACTGTTAAATCTAAGTCATTTAATATTTTATTTGCTAATTCCGCTTTATTATTAGAAAGAATATTGTTTGTAATCGAGTTAGTTGTTGTACCATTTACCTGCCCTTTTAACAGATTCTCTATGGCATTATTAATGGTAACAGATGCGTCATCTTCTGTTTTATTATCAATTGTATTTTCAATCGATGCATTTGTATCCTCTATATCATTCGTTACTTTATTATCAATCGTTGCTTTCGCTTCACTGCTTACAATATTTTGAATATTATTTGTTACAGATATATTAACATTTCCTTGGCCGCTTTCCGTTGTAGCAGTGCCTTGTGAATCAACCGAATTACTTGGTTCTTTGTCTGCTTCCACACTCTTTGTATGAAAAAGCAATACAGTTACAATGCCGGAAAATAGAATCAAGAAAGTAGCAGCTGCTATGAGAAGGTATTTCTTCCAATCCATTCTGTCACACCTTTCCTAATTTACTTACCATATAAAGTATGTAAACTAGGCTGTTTGGGTGTGGGCTATTTAGAAGTTATGCAATACCATCCATAGCAGATCAAGAGAGAATGGTTTATTTATTAAAATGAGGTTTTAGAATATCTTTTAATATAGTCGCACTTTGATGAAATTTTTCTTGCTCATCTTCAGCTAGTTCCAATTCAACGACTTCACGTATTCCTTCTCTATTTATTACTGCAGGTACACCTATATAGACATCCTTTTCTCCATATTGGCCATCTAAATAGGCAGATACGGTTAATACACTATTTTCATTACTTAAGATTGCCTTTGTAATTCGCACAAGTCCCATAGCAATCCCATAATAAGTAGCACCTTTCCCTTCAATAATTTTGTAGGCTGCGTCACGCACATTCACAAAAATTTCGTCTAAATCCTCCATTTTATATTCAGCCGCTCTTTTCATTAGCTTATAAACAGGAATACCGGCAACATCTGCTGAACTATAGGCTGGCAGTTCACTGTCGCCATGCTCTCCAATAATATAGGCATGGACACTAGTTGGAGCAACTTTAAAGTAATCTCCAAGTAGAAAACGGAACCGAGCAGTATCCAAAATTGTCCCAGAGCCAACAACTTGATTTTTCGGAAGTCCACTATATCGCCAAGTTGCATAGGTTAAAATGTCTACTGGATTTGTTGCAACTAAGAATATTCCATGAAAGCCACTTGCCATCACTTGATCGACAATCGATTTAAATATTTTTAAATTCTTTTCCACTAAATCAAGACGTGTTTCACCAGGTTTTTGATTAGCTCCAGCACATATAACAACTAGATCCATCTCCGTGCAATCCTTATACTCTCCATATTTAATACTTATTGGGTTAGGAGCAAAGACTTTGCCATGATTCAAATCCATTACATCTCCAAATGCTTTATCTTTATTAAGATCAATTAACAATAATTCATCCACAATCCCTTGATTCATTAACGCAAATGCGTAACTAGATCCTACAAAACCTGTGCCAATTAAGGCTACACGGCTAACTTTATTACTAAGCATCCTTCATTCTCCTTTTGAACATATTTTAACTGTATCATTTGTTATTTTAACGGGAATTATGTATCCACATTAATGAGAGAGGGGGAAGGCAAATATTATCTGAACGAAAAAAAAGAAGCCACTTTAAAGTAAGCTTCTCTGAAATTCCTTAGCGTTTTCTTTTTTTAGAGTCTGCTGCAACGGCTGCTTTTTTTACAATCTTTTCAAATTCTACATTTGCTTGAAATACATCCTCTTTTAATTGAATAACCGATAGTATTTTTCCTTTGCGTCCTTTAATTTTTATTTCTTGTTCAACATTTGGGATTTCTTGCCGGAGTTGAGTTAATACATTTGTGCTATTATCAAAAAAGTGAACAGTTACCAAGTTATTTCACTCCTTTATTCGAATTTTTCTCATAATAAAATAAATATGATTTATGAAATAAATTAGAACAAAAACAATATTGTCTTATGGGACAAATTTGCTCCTAGAGGAAAAAGATTACGGACCAACTTCACTTGTTTTCGCTTATAATGAAAGAAGACTATATAAAGGTGAGGGACCCACACATGAAAATTTCCTTTCAAAAAACAGGAGATCCAACAGACCAACTGATTACCAGTTTAAACAAATGGGAGAATGATCCAAAGCTAATCCCATTAATCCATCCTTGTCGGAATAAAGAGGATGTAGAAAGCTATGTACGGATAACAAAAGAAGAAATCAATAAACGGTTAACAACATACCATATGTATGAAATATATCTAGACAATATACTGGTAGGGGAAATGAATTATACAGTTGACCCAGTCCATTTGTATAAAAAAGAAAGAGGGACTGCATGGATTGCTATTACAATAGGGGAAGAAATCGCTAGAGGGAGAGGAATAGGCTCCACTTCGCTTAGATATTTAGAAGAACAGATTAAAAAGCAGGGTCTAAAAAGAATAGAATTAGGGGTATTCGAATTTAATAAAAGTGCTCAAAAATTATACAGCAAACTTGGCTACCAAGAAATCGGGAAAAACAAACAATTTACCTACTATCAAGATAGAATGTGGGACGATATCCGCATGGAAAAATACGTATAAAAAAAATAGGGAATGTAATGCAAAAAGCTAACATTCCCTATTTTTTAATATTGACGATACACGTAAGGATCATCGGGCTCATTTATTGTTTTCCAATCTGTAACTTTAAGAATCGGAATGGTTTTCTTAAATGGTTGATAGTAAATGGTTTCAAGCTTTCCAGTTACCTGTAGCCACTGGTCATTGTCTTTTTTCATATCATCTGGAATATCCAGAAGCATGCCAAATACGCCAGCATCTGCAATGCAATGTATGATGCCAAATCGCAGCAAGAACAGCTGATTATTCATTAAATCTTCTTCCTTATACGAAAAACCAGTAATGGTAATTTCCCGATCCATAAATTGTCCTGGATAATTATAAATCGTTTCTAAATCATTTAAAAAATTATCTTCTCCCAAAGTAATTTCTTTTAGATTCTTTAATTTATCCAAACCCTTATCCATTACTTCTGCATAACCTTCTTTTCCATAATAACTGCTTGTATTAGGCTGCAAGAATTGATGCTGGCTATACTCATCTCCTTCATCATATGCAGGGAAATACAAACCTTTTTTTTCTACAATATTGGAGTCAAGGGTTGCTACTGGAAGCATTAACCCCGTTAGTATTGGCAGCATTAATGCTACAATCGTTAATCCACGTTTCCAAAAGCTATTTTCTTCATGGGAATGATCGTGCCCACAATGTTCACAAGAATCATGATCATGGTTATTTTTATCCTTTTTCATATAGTTATAGACACATATAATTGTAAAGAGTACAAATATATAAATGGCTGATTCTGATATATATGAATATTTCATATTAATATATTTCGAGATATCGCCAGTAGCATGTAAATGCAAAAATAAATAAGTAAAGCCGATTAACACAAATATACGAAGCATTTTTTTTCACCTCTTTATAGAAAAATGGTTACGAGAAACACGATGATGGTAATAAGACTTGTTAGTAAGATAACAAACTTAGCTTTAAACGTACTTAAGAGCATCAATGTATTCTTAATATCTAACATTGGACCAAATACTAGGAATGCAAGAATTGATCCTTCTGAGAAGCTGTTTCTAAAGCTCGCTGCCACAAATGCATCTGCTTGGGAACAAAGACTTAGGATATAGCCGAGTCCCATCATAACAAGATGAGAGGATGCCTGCCCATGTCCTATTGATACAAGGGTAGATGTTTTCACAAATGTTTGTACAGCGGCAGCAATGAACGAACCAATCACTAAATATTTTCCTACAGAGAAAAATTCGTCTATAGAATGTTTAAACATTGCTTCGATTCGTCCTTTAAACGAATGATAGTGCATATGTTCTGGCACATGATTTTTTAATGGCGACTGTTTCACTGTTTTTTGCAAAGCAAGTCCAACTAGAATCGAACAAATAAGCGCAGCAACCGACCGAAGAATCACCATTCTCCAGCTGTTTCCAAATGCAACATAGGTGGAAAAAATAACTACCGGGTTAATAATCGGGCCAGTGAGCATAAAAGCAATACTTGCTGGCAGTGGTACACCTTTTAAGATTAGCCTTCTTGTAATTGGTATTATTCCACATTCACATGCGGGAATAATGCTTCCAACTAATGAAGCAAATAAAATCGCAAGAATTGGATTCTTCGGCATGATTTTCGCAATAAATTCTTCTGAAACAAAGATTTGTATGATTCCAGAAATAAGAACACCAATTAATATAAAGGGTAGTGCCTCAATAATGATACTTATAAAGATCGTATTTAATTGTAATAATGTTTCCACATTCATTTTTAAAAGAACACCTACTTTTTCGTTAGATTACATGAATTCATTATTATAAGGAACAATGATTAAAATCAGATGAAAACAAAAAATACCCATATCGCCGATTTTTAATTAGTTATTGCAAACGAATTCATAAACCCTTACATTAATAGTGATAGGATGAACGCCACAGAAGAGAAGGTGAACAAAACTGAAGACAAAGTATTTGCTCTATTTCCTTGTAATATTCCAGATGTTAATCATGGCTGCATGTAGTGCTCAGAAACCAAAAGAAGCAGGTGATCTTAACCAGAGTGAAACAAATCAAGAACAAAAAAATATCGATTTTCCTTCTGACTATTTAACGGATATAGTGGAAACAGCAAAAAAAGGAATGACAGATACAAGTCCCTTTAACGTATTTTCCAATACGATAGAACAGGTAGAAATGCAATGGGAAGAGCCAGTTAGAACAGACCATGTAGGGAATGGCTTTTACGCTACCTATGATAAAAAGAATACCGTGTTTGGTTTTACTGCAAAAGGAGAGATTTATGATATTCGTTCCTATAAAAAGCAATTACAGGTATTCTCCTTGTCTGATTTAAAAGAAGTAATAGGAGAACCAGCAGAAATAAGAACAGGTGAAGGGGAAAAAATAATTGTTTATAACCTTTCAAAGGAGATTCAGCTTAAATTTATCATCCTGAATGAAACAGATAAAGTGGACCATCTATCTGTTTATAATGAAGAGAGAGGGGAGCAAGCTGGCTATGTATTAGATTTAAAGGGAAACTCTGATCAGCTAACAAACAAGCAATGGCAAGCGATGCAAACTTGGAGGAGTGATATCGTGAACTTTAAAGAAAATCAGCCTAATTTATACATAAATGGACGAAATGAAAAGAAGATTTCTTTAACCTTTGATGATGGTCCTGACGAAATCGTGACACCAAAAATAATTGAAATATTACAAAACCATCATGTGAAAGGGAATTTTTTCTTTATTGGCAGTGAAGCAGAAAAGTACCCACAAGTTGTTAAAAATGCCTATGAAAACGGTAATTTAGTATTAAGTCATAGCTATCATCATGTTGATTTGACTACTTTAAGCAATGCTGAACAAGCAAATGAAATAAACAATGCAGGGCTTGCTATTCAAACAATTATTGGGAAAGAGCCGGCGATGATTAGACCACCATATGGGGAAACAAATGAAACCTTAATAGAAAATGCCAAAGATAAAGGCTACTCTGTGATAATTTGGTCAATCGATACACTTGATTGGTCACAAAAGGATCCTGAAAATATTATCAAAAATGTCACAGATAATTTGCGAAACGGCGATATTATTTTAATGCATTCAGATTCAGAAAAAACAGAAACAGCAAAGGCATTACCTACAATCATTAAAGCCGTTCAAAAAAAAGGATTTGAAATTGTTGGCTTGGATGAATTGTTGGGGGTAGAGGCATATCAGTAATTAGAAATTATGTTAGTGGTAAAGGAAAGATGAAACTTTAAAACGAATGATTAATATAGTTTCTATTAATCATTCGTTTTAATAAAAGCAAACTCTGACACTTTCAATCATATAGAAGGGGACAGTATGATTACTGAAATCCTAAATGTAATAACAGAAGAGAGGCTAACGAAATGAAAGAAAAAGAAAGGCTTGCATTTATAAAAAGATATTTTCCCCATTTCGTGATTAAAGAAGTAAAAGTAAATAATAGGGGGTGGGACAACGATCTAGTTATTATTAATAATAACTTAGTCTTTAGATTTCCTAAATCGGAAGAAGTGGCAGCAAAAGTAAAAACAGAAGGCGAAATTTTAACAGCAGTAAAAGCGAGAAATCCACTGTTGGTAATACCTGAATTTGAGTATATGCATGAAGATGACAAAGTTAAAGGTGTAAAATATCCTCTGATTGAAGGGAAATCTTTATCTGAATATGCTCCTAATACCATTACTTGTCATTTTGAGAACGCCAGATTGGTTGGCGACTTTCTCACAAAATTACATAGTGTCGAAGTAGCACAATTAAACAGTAGTATGTTAACAAGCCTTCATAACCATTCTTATTGGGAGTCTTTCTACAAGAAAGTAGAACGACAAGTATTTCCATTTTTAAAGTACAAACAGCAAGAACAGATTGCCCATTTATTTGAGCGCTTTCTAGAAAGCTATGAAGACATACCCGCTAAGAAAGTTATCATTCATGGAGACTTAACGACCTCAAACATTATTTATAATGAACAGAAGGGGAGGATTAGTGGCATTATTGATTTTACAGATGCACAAATTGGAGACCCTGCTTTTGACTTTGCGGGTATCTATTGGGCATACGGTCCAGACTTCACGAAGAATGTATTATCCTGCTATCAATCTTCCGAAAAAACAGAAGCCATATTTAAAAGAGTAAGTAATTTTTACGGGCTACAGCCAGTATTTCATGAATTACTTTATGCACTGGAGAATCAGTATAATATAAATTGGGAAACTGCATTAGAGCGGTTTAATTGTCTCTATGAGTTTATTAATGCTAGATGAACTCCCTAAATTAGTAAAAATAAGATATAATAATGAAAAATGAAGAATATATGAATAACAAAAATGTTATTAACCATAGCATTTGATAGGAGGTTTACAAAAAATTGTGGAGATTAGTAAACGGTAAATTAATTCAAGAAACGGATCAATCTAGAGTCAAATTTAGAACAAACATTAGTAAAGAAATCATCGATACATTAAGCAAAATGGCTGAAGAAAATGATACGCACATAAATTATTTATTTGAAAACGGTCTAAGAAATTTACTAGCAAATAATATGATTCAATTCTCAAAAGAATCCAGACCAAAGGATCGAGTTCAATATAAAACAACTTACGATAAACAATTATTGGAGAATGCGAAACAATTTGCAAAATCAAATCATTTGTATTTGAACGATATTTTAGAATACAGCACGAAATTTATCGATTTAAATGATATTAAAGATAAAAAGTATAAGAATAGAGTAGAGAGAATATAGTCTTGCTATATTCTTATACTTATTGAAACGCCCCGAACATAATATATATTATACACAGCAATTCAAATATTAATAAATCTCATCTCAAAATAAAGTATACTTTAGATAGTGAGACAAAATAAAAAAATTATCGTTTATTTCGAACATTTAATCATTCAATATGCATCCAATACTACTCAGCTATTTTATTGTAGATAATAATATTATTATACATTTACTAAAACCATTTATCTATTAGTTGTTTAAATATTTAATATAAACAATTCTTAGCTTGCTATTTAAAATCAGCAATCATTCCATTTTCGCAATACTATATATAAATTTGGCTTATAGATGCTCAGCGGAACCATTTCTATACATCTCTTCTCTCGTCAAGTTTACATAATATTAGCATTTAACCTTTGCATATAAAAAAACAGAGAACAGATTTAGTTTCTGTTCTCTGGGTATCTCCATCAACAATCGCTTAGTTAAAGCGTCTTTTTTTCTGCGATTAATTTATGATAAAAAGTTGCATTAGACGTATAGATATACGGAGTTAACCATAAGAAACCGATTCCTAGAGACAATAGACATAAGAAGCCCCATCCAATAAAGCTTAAGTTTAACAGGAAGAACTTCCATTTGTAACCAACCATTCTTCTTCTGCTTTCTGTAATTGCTTCAAAAACGGATAGCTCTGGATGATCTTTTAAAATCATAAATGTCTGTGAATATGCTAGCCCTTTGATAATTCCCGGAATTAATAATAATAAAGACCATAAGAATGTAAATATACCTATCATGATAGTCGTACCAATGGATTTTAGAGCTAACCTTGCATCCGTATATATCGTAAAAACCTGCGGAATTTCAGGACTTTTCTCTCTAACGATATCGAGATAAAACCAACTAATTGCTATAGTTAATGGGATTAAAATAATACTAATAATGGCATTTAATATGGATGCTAATGGTGGTGTATAATCTTGATTAAACCAATTTAAAATGCCTCCACTAGCATAAACTTCAACAGAGAAATTTATTACCGTACTTAAAATGAAATATAGGAATGTAAGACCTACTACTTTTCCCCATTCCCCTTTTAATGATTGTCTTGCCTCATACTTAATTGCTGAAATTTTCAATGCATATCCCCCTTTATATATATGTAAAAAGACAGATGTACTTATTTGCTGTCTATTTTATTATAGTAATTATATTGGAATACGAAAATGTTTTTTTGACAAAATACCCCAATAATTAATTTTATATCTATTGATGCGCTGGCTTCTTCCCTCCTCTTTTTCTTTTGCACACACTTTTTCCATAAACTTCTATGTATGGTCCTGCCACCTCTCCTCCTTCTTATATACTTCCTCTATTTAATACGAACATTATAGAGAAAGGTTTCATTATTTTTACACCGTATTCAAGCAACTTGTTTTTAGTTAACTAACTAATTAGATGTATCGCTATTGTTCATACCGTAATTTGTCACCATAAATGAACTATTCCTTTGGGATATAAGATTGCTTTAAGCTTTTTTCTTGTATATATACTGAAATAAAAAGATAATTAAAGAGAAAAATTATATATATTTTTTAGGAGGATCGTACGATGAACATACATATTAGCAAAGCTGCTTTAACTTGGTTTAAAGAAGAAGTAGGGTTAGATACGGGAAGTTATGTGCGCTTTTATCCAATGATTTACGGAAATAGTCCCGTTCAAGAAAACTTTTCACTTGGCTTTTCCATCGAGGCACCTGTTGATGCAATAGCAAGTAGTGAAGCAGAAGGAATTCATTTTTACGTAGAGGAAACAGATGTTTGGTACTTTAATGGGCACGACTTATATGTAGAATTTAATGAAGCAATGGATGAAGTGGAATATCAATATAAATTACCAAAAATAAAAGGTTGAAATATATATAACCGCCGATAAACTGGCGGTTATATGGAATTACATATTAGATGATACAATTTCGTTTTACTAGTTAATTTTTTTAAATTCTTCTATCAATCTATCATTTGTAATCTCGTCAGAATGATGTAAAGTGATATTTGCTCCTAGACTATTAAAAGCTGCTACTGCATTGTCGTATCCTCGTTCAATATGTTCAATCCCAGTAATCGTTGTTGTTCCTTCTGCGATAACACCTGCAAGAATAAGGCATATTCCTGCGCGGACATCGGAAGCATTAACTAATGCTCCATGTAAATTTGATTTCCCTTTAATATGTGCAACACCATTTGTTACCTCTATACTAGCTCCCATCTTGTTCAACTGATATACATGATTAAATCGGTTCGGATATATAGTTTCCCGAAGTATACTTTTTCCAGTCGCTTGTGTTAGCAATACGGTTAAAGGCTGCTGCAAATCCGTAGGAAATCCTGGAAACATAGCGGTTCTTACTCTTGTCGCTCTAATTCGACCATCTAAAAAGGATGTAATATTATTTTCTTTTATTTCAATGCCTACACCAATCTCTTTTAATTTCGTTATACAGGAAGTAAGATGTTCTGGAATAATATCTTTTACTGTAATCGTGCCTCCCGTAATCCCAGAAGAAATCAGAAATGCTCCTGCAATAAGGCGGTCAGGAATAACGCTGTAGGTACAGCCATTTAATTGCTTAACACCTTTAATTTTGATTGTATCTGTACCTGCACCGATGATTTTTGCACCCATTTGATTTAAAAATAACGCTGTATCTGTTACTTCAGGATCTCTTGCGGCATTTAATAGAATAGTTTCCCCTTCTGCTAATACGGCTGCTAGCATACTATTAATTGTCGCCCCTGATGTAATTGTATCAAAATAGATTGTTGCACCTTTTAACTTAGAAGCTTCTACTTCATAATAATCTTTATAAAAAGTGAATGATGCTCCTAGTTTTTCTAATGACTTTATATGCTGATCAATTGGTCTGCTTACAAAATCATCTCCGCCTGGATATCCTAGTGATACTTTTTTAAATTTAGCGAGTAATGCTCCAATAAAATAATAGGCTGTTCTGAATTTACCAGATTTTTCAGGTTCAATTATTGTATTATTTATTTTAGTCGGGTCAATATGGACGTCTCCTAAACTATCTCGATTCATTACACATCCAATTTCATCTCCAATTTGACGAAGCACTCCAAAATCTGCGATGTTTGGGATGTTTTTTAAAATTACGGGTTCACTAGCTAAGCATGCTGCCGCAAGAATTGCGAGTGAGCTATTTTTCGAACCAGGTACTGTTAAGGAACCTTCTAGCTTAGAAGGTCCTTCTATGTTTATCCATCTCATTATAAATCTCCTATTCCACTCATTCTAATCAATGTAAATCCGCAAAAATGATTTGCGCTTTTTTCTTTTTTATCTCTTGAATTGTTTTTTCTGGAGCACCTAGATCTGTGATAAGAATATCTATATCCTCCATTGGTATGGATTGCATAAACATTTCAAACCCTATTTTTTCATGGGGTGCAAGGCATACTACTTTTTGGGCAACACTTGATACTGTTTGGGCAAATGCTGCGGCTTCAGGAGTCGACGTACTAATTCCTTTCGCATTAACTCCTCCTCCTGTTAAAAAACAAATATCTAAAGAGAATTTACGCATCATTTCCATAGCAAGACAATCTATCATACTACCAGAAGAAACCTCCCTTAATTTTCCTCCGATTAGATAAGCACTTATATTTTCTTGTGTTCTAATATGTTCTGCAATCTTTAAGGAATTTGTGACGATTGTATAAGGGATATCCTTTGGCAAATACTTTAGCATTCCATAATGAATACCTGCTCCTCCAAGAAAAACAGTATCATTTTTTTTAATAAAAGAAGCTGCTAATTTTGAAATAGCATTTTCATGTGGAGCCCCTACTCCATATCTGATTGATTCTTTCTGTGGCATTGTTCGTACTTTAGGGGTTGGTCCATGAAGAATAGCACCACCATATGTTTTTTGAAGCAAGCCTTGTTCTTCCATAATCGTTAAGTCTCTTCTTATCGAATCAAGAGACATCTCAAATTGAATTGCTAAATCTTTGGCTATTACTTTGCCATCTCTTTCTATAAGTTCTAAAATTCTTTTTCTTCTTTCCTCCGCTAACATACTCTTCCCTTTCACATTAAGATATAAATATAAATTTATATTATTCCGTTTTATTAAGCATTGTCAATTTTATTATTCATTTTTCTTCTTTTTTATTACGTATTGTTCATTTTTCCCGCACCAAGAACATATGTTCCTAACTTTATTTAACAATCATGTTTATGTATTGCTATATAAAAAAATTGCTGCATAAAAGCAGCAATTTCAATCTGTAATGTTTCCCTGAATTAAAGCTCTATATCATATTCCATTCGCTTCGCAGTTTCTGTCATCAATTTAGTACCTACCAAACGCTTTCCAAGATGAAAAGACATATTTATTCCTGCGGAAATCCCTCCTGAAGTAATAATATTCCCTTCATCTACAAATTTAACGTTTTTCACTACATTTACTTCGGGATACTCGTTTTCCAACCTGTCTAGACTTGCCCAGTGTGTTGTTGCTTTTTTTCCATCTAACAAACCTGCTTTTGCTAACAATAATGCACCAGTACAAACAGACGTCATAAATTGTACCTCTTCCATTTGCTGTGATATCCAATGAATAACACTTTCCTTCTTTATTTCGCTCTCTCTTGCCCCAAGCCCTCCTGGAATAATTAAAATATTAAAGGTTGGCATCGTTTCGAAGCTAAAATCAGGGTGCACCTTCAAGCCATTTCTCGCATGTATCATTTGTCCGTTCTCTGAAATGGTATGCACAGAAAATGGTTTCGTCCCATCTTCACTTGTCGTGACAGAGAATACTTCAAATGGACCTGCAAAGTCTAGAACCTCCACATCATTAAATAGAAAAATGCCTACTTTCCACTGTTTATTTTCCATTTTACCCTCCCTAAATCTTTTCTTTCATCATTATAGCTAATAATCCCATTAAGAGGAGTAAATTCTAATAATAAACTTGATAACCTTCTTAATTTTTGAAAAAATAAAACTAACTAAAAGGAAGGCAGGCTACAGAATGAAACAACAAAAAAGAGTGAGAGATTACGGGATAACAGTTGGTAGACTAGAAACAGGCAGTAATAATGCCATTACAGATGTTGATGGTGTTACTGTTGGTCATGTTACATTAAGCAATGGTGATATACAGACAGGTGTAACGGCCATTTTGCCACATCAAGGAAATGTTTTTAAAGAAAAAGTAATCGCTGCAAGCCATGTGATTAATGGTTTCGGCAAAACGATGGGCACCATTCAAATCAATGAATTAGGGACAATTGAAACACCTATCCTCTTAACAAACACATTAAGCATTGGTACTGCTGCTGATGCACTCATTGAATATATGCTAAATCAAAACGAGGAAATTGGCAGATCGACTGGAACCGTCAATCCGATTGTCTGTGAATGTAATGATATGTTCCTAAATGACGTAAGAGCACGAAACATTACAAAAGAACATGTTTTCGAGGCTATCGCTAATGCATCTATTGAATTTGAAGAAGGTTCTGTTGGTGCTGGGAGAGGAATGCTTTGTTATTCATTAAAAGGTGGAATTGGTACATCCTCTCGGTTAATGACAATGGAGCATGGGACATATACAATTGGTGTGTTCGCTCTAACTAATTTCGGGATATTAAGTGATTTAACAATAGCGGGGAATCCAATTGGGCAAGAACTAAAAGAATATCTTCTCCAGGCAAAGAATGACAAAGATCAAGGTTCTGTCATTATTATTGTTGCGACAGACCTTCCAGTGTCAGAGAGACAATTAAGCCGCATCATTAAGCGGGCTGTTTCTGGTCTTTCCCGTACTGGCTCCATCATAACAACAGGTAGTGGTGAAATCGTCATTGGTTTTTCAACAGCAACAAAAATACCTCACAAAAAGCCAGCTTCAAGCGTTCCTGTTTCGACAATCCATGAAGAAGATATTGATTTAGCTTTCAGAGCCGTTGGTGAGGCTACTGAGGAAGCAGTGCTCAACTCCTTAATCACTGCAACCCATGTAACTGGTCGAGAAGGAAATGAGCGTCCTGCCCTTAAAGATTTAATCGATAAATATGCAATTAGTCTTAACTAGTAAAAAACCAGACGCCTGTTTTCATACACCGCGTCTGGTTTTTCTTATTTATATTTTCCTTCAAAGATTGTTTCGACTAACGGACGACGATTGGAAGGTAGCTCACGTGCTTGAAAATCTTCTGGCAATGCATCCTTCTCTCCTTGATATCCAATGGCAATTGCTACTTGAACATTATACTCTTCTGGAATATTTAATACTTCTCGTGCTTTGTCCTTATCAAAGCCACCAATTGCATGTGTTTTTAATCCTTCTTTGATTGCCTGTAAGGATAAGAATCCCCATGCAGTTCCACTATCAAATGCATCCATCCGATTTTGGTTATCTGATATAAGCACCGCTAACACAGGCGCATTTTTGCACCACTCTAAGTTTCTTTCAAAAATAAATGAATGAAATAGTTCACGTTCTGCTTGGGTACGAGCAAGGATAAACCGCCATGGCTGCGAATTATTAGCAGATGGAGCCCAACGAGCAGCCTCGAAAACACGCATTAACACTTCTTCTGGCACTTCTTTTTTTAAAAAAGAACGGGGAGACCAACGATTGATAAAAATGGGATCAATCTCATGGTCTGGTTGACGTAATTGTTGTATTTCTTTTTCGTTCATTAATAATCATCCTCAAAAATTTTTTCAGTTCCCTTCCATTTTAATTTTTTCAAAATTACAAATCAACTAATTGATTTCCCTATTTAATAATTACATGCTCATTTTAAGAGGGGTTAGTCTAAATAAGCAGGTTCCTCTGGATGATGTAAATGTTTAAAAGCTAAAAAAATTTGTGATTCTGTATTTCTTGGTATGGATAGACGCGGAAGTTCATTTTCCGCAAAAAAAGCCACGGAACTTGTTTCCATTCCTTCTTTCGCCTCTCCACCTATAATCTCACATTGAATAAACATCTTATATACATGGTATGGAGAAGGTGGATGAGGATGGCACTTCTTGTCTATTACCCCAATTAACTTAACAGCTTTCACATCGAAACCTGATTCTTCCTGAACCTCTTTTACCGCAACTTCTGCCGGAGTTAACCCAATATCTCCCCATCCTCCTGGTAGCGCCCAGGACTGATCTGTTTTTTCTTTTACCATTAAAATTTTCTCGTCTTTAAAAACCACTGCTCGGATATCCACTTTTGGAGTAGCATAACCTGTTTCATTTGCAAAAAGTTCACGAATGATTGACGTATCAACTTTTGTATATTCCGACATCATTTCTATACTCATTTTTCTAATCTCTTCAAATCGTTCTAAATCATATATATCTTTTGAATACGTCAAGCCTGCTTGAGCAATCGCTTGAAGTTGCTTTGCCCACTGTAACCATTTTTGTTCCATACTATGCCTCCCTTTTTATATTTTAGACAATACCAATCATTTCCTTTAACAACCAAACAATTGTATAAAATAAGATGATGACTAATAAAGCTAGAACGAGCATAATCCATACGCCTCTTTTCCTTGCTGAAAAATAAAAATCACGATCCATATATTTATTCATTAATGGATTATACTGACAGACTTTATCCCATAGAGAAAAAAGCCATCCATACATCATAAAGCAAAAAGCGGTAAAAATTGTTAATTTTAGCCACAAGGGTGGGACGAGAATAATAGCCCATGTTGTACTATTGATTAACATAAAATAGCCATATAAATAACTTGAATTTCGAACCACAATTTTAATAAACAATTCGATCAAGCCATTAATTGGAGTACGCTTTTTAAAAATTCGTTTGGAGTTCCGGAAAAGTAATGGTTTTTTTCTTCTTATCACCACTGGCTTTTCAATTTGCGGCGAAGCCATAAAGATAAATTGAGTAATACTCGATTTTCTTTCTTGCTCCATTTCAATATGTATGTCGAGTGAACCTTTTTTCCCTATCGCTTTCAGACTTAATAGAATCGACAAAATAAGTACTGAAATAGAAATAACATAAACTGGAAGATGATAACCACTATCTATAATACGATACATCCATTGACTGCACCAATTAAAAACCAGAAACAAACAAAGTGTGATGATACTTTTTCGAAAAGTAGAGACAACTTTTCTGATTGGATATTTCAGAAATAGGAGGCACGCTTGTAAAGAACGAAAATAAACAAATAAGACGATAATCTCCTGCCAGCTTAACAAATAATAATTAAGCAAAAAAGGTAGAAGACAACTAAACCCTGCACATATGACAAGCAATTGTTGAAGAAAAGAATAAAGATAAGCCCTTCTTTTTAAGCCACTTAGCAATTCAGGCTTTTTCACCAAAAATACTTTGTCCGCTTCCACAATAAAGGTCCGTATATTTCCGCTCCATGAAAGAAGGTAAAGGAAGAAAAACGGGATGATAAAAGGAATGTTATCAAGCCATTCAGGTAATTCCTTCCACCATGAAAAATATACTGCTGTACAAAAAATAACTGCAGGAATAAGAATATATAAGACTACCGTCCAATCAGCCACAGAACGAAAAACCTGACTTTGAAACTTCCAATTTCTTATTACACGATCATAAAATAGCTGCCTACTTTTCATTCTTAGTACCTTCCGCTAGCACATGAAAGCAATCATACAAGGAGCCATCTGGCAATTGGCACTGTCTTCGTATATCCTCTAGCGTGCCTTTGGCAACGAGGTGTCCATCATGAATCATAAGAAATCGATCGCATATCTTTTCTGCTGTATCTAATACATGTGTAGACATCAGGATTCCAGCGCCACGCTTTCGTTCCGCTTCAATCGATCCTAGGAAAAGCTTCATCGCATTTGGATCAAGTCCCATAAATGGTTCATCAATAATATATAATAAAGGATTCGATATCATCGCAAGAACGAGCATTGCTTTTTGCTGCATACCTTTTGAATATTTCGTTGGGTTTTCATGTGCATGTTTAGATAGCTTGTACTTATCCAATAACGTATTTGCCTTTTCCTTATAAGCTAGTTCTTCTAAACCTTCCATTGCCGCAACAAAATCAAGATGTTCCCATAAAGTTAATTCATCATAAAAAATCGGCCTTTCTGGTAAATAAGAATAAGTGATACCATCTTTGGATGAAATCTCTCCATCTAATTGGTCCATTAAACCAAGCAGACTTTTAATCGTTGTGCTTTTGCCAGCCCCGTTTGGTCCTATTAAGCCAACCAACTCCCCTTTTTCAATTGCGAAATGAATATCTTTGATGATGTCTTTCTTTTTTTCATAGCCAGCTGCTTCTATCGCAACACGTAAAAGAGACATGTCCACATCCTCCCTCTCTTGTTACAAGTACATACGAGTGAAAAGAGGAAAAAGTTTCTATATTGAATAATAAAGATGTATTTTTTCCCAAATAGATACAACTTGCCAATAGTAATAAAGTGGAATGGTTATACAATAATATTATGCAATTGTTCGTGTTTGGAAAGAATTATATAAAAAGTCCGTTGTTATTACCCGCGGTCTGAATACACTCATTTTCCATGGGGCTACGGGCTTTGCCTGTGGGGTCTCACCTTTCTCGCTGATCCTACAGGAGTTTTTGTGTATTCAGACTGCTCAGTTCTTCCATAGAAATAAAGTTTTTCTATTTCCATAATCGTTTATAGAAAAACAATCTAAAGTTCTATTACTTCTTTTTCTGCAATATGGTTCTCATAGAAAGTAGCGTTAGCAGTATATACGTAAGGGACTAACCAAAGAAAGCCAATTCCGATGGAAAGGATACAAAGTAGTCCCCAGCCAATAAAGCTTAGACCTAACAAAAAGTACTTCCACTTGTATCCATCCATTCTTCTTCTACTTTCAGTAATTGCTTCAAAGATTCCAAACTCTGGATTATCCTTTAACAGCAACATCGTTTGGGAATAAGCTAACCCTTTAATAATTCCAGGAATAAGGAACAATAAGGACCATAAAAAGGTAAAAATGCCAATCATGATATTTGTGCCAATCAGCTTCACAGATAGTGCAACATTTGTATAAATGCTAAAAATTTGAGAAACTTGTGGATTTTCAGTACGTACTAAGCCAAGATAAAACCAGATAATGCCTACAGTTAAAGGAATATACAAAAGAGAGATGATAAAATTCCCAAATTCAGAGCCGACAGGAGAGTATTCCTGATAAAGCCAATTATGTATCCCACCACTAAATAAAATATCAACGATTGTTGTGAGAACCATACTAACAAAGAAATAAATGAAAGATATAAAGACACCTTTTCCCCAAGATCCTCTCAGAGCTTGCCTTGCTTCTGTTTTAATTTGTTTTATTTTCATTTCTATTCCTCCTAAATCTAATTAATGAAACTATCCTCCTGTCATTCCTAAATATAAATATGCGTAATATTCCCATTTATGAAAAGGAAAAAGGATATGCTTAGCAAGAGAATAAAAAAGATAGATGCAGTTAGGTACATTACCTTTCTGCATCTATCTTTTTTTCTTTCATTTATACTGCTTGACTATCCATTTTCACAACCATTTTGCTTCCGACAAGCTTGACTAAATCTACCACTCGATTTGAATAGCCCCATTCATTGTCATACCATGCTAGTATTTTCACTTTATTGTGGCCGATAACCATTGTCGATAAAGCATCAATAGTTGCAGATTCGGTCGTTGTATTAAAATCAATAGAAACTAAAGGCTCCTCCGTAATAGCAAGAATACCTTTCAAATTCCCCGTTGATTCCTTCTCAAAGGCTCGATTAACTGATTCTCTCGTCACATTTTTTTCTAAATCAACGACTAAATCTACTAAAGAGACATTCTGTGTTGGCACTCTTAATGCCATTCCATGGAGTTTCCCTTCTAAGTGTGGAAGAATCTCTTTCAAAGCCTTTGCAGCACCTGTAGAAGTTGGAATAATATTTTGCCCACAAGATCTTGCACGCCGTAAATCATTATGTGGATTATCTATATTGTTTTGATCATTTGTAAAGGAATGAATCGTTGTCATTAATCCATTCTTTATCGTAAAATGTTTATCTATAACCTTAGCAATTGGCCCTAAACAATTGGTTGTACAGGAGGCATTCGAAATAATATGGTGTTTATCCATATTTAATACCTCTTCATTCACTCCCATTACGATGGTTGCATCAGCATTTACCCCAGGAGCTGTAAGCACTACTTTTTTCGCGCCGGCATGTAAATGCATTGCTGCTTTATCTCTATTGTTAAATTTCCCCGTAGCTTCTACAACGATATCAATATCCAGTTCACTCCAAGGTAATCTTTCTGGATTGCGATTATTTACTATTAGAATCTCTTGACCATCTATTAGAATCGAATGATCCTTAGTTACTACTTTTCCAGGGAATTTCCCATGAATTGTGTCATACTTTATTAAATGTGCTATCGTTTCAGAAGGATAACTGGCATTAATAGCAGTAATATGTATATTTTCATCATTAATAGCATTCCTAAGCACCATTCTTCCGATTCTCCCAAAGCCATTAATTGCTACTGATATTGTCATATAATCCGCTCCTTTTTAAATATGTTATACTAATAACGATTAACCTTTAATAAGTATAACACATATTAAGTAAAATACATCTTATTTATTGAAATAAGATGTATCATTCTTTCTTATTTGGTTTTAAGAGTAGATAAACATTACTATCTCTTTAGTCAACAACCCACGATTGAAGTCACGAGGATTCTCGGCTAAAGCCTAAATCACTCGGTGTTGTAGCTTCTTTGGTATTTCGAACAAACCAAGATATAATAGTAGTGCTATCACGAATATTTTTATTTTTGATGTCTTTTAACAAATAATAGACACTCTCTTGATTAGAAAATGTTTCAAATCCTTTAAAAATAGATCCTATCTTATGATAATCCGTATTGGGGCATTCAATTAGTCCATCAGTTGTAAGGAAGATATGTGTTATTCCTTTTCTCAATTCTTTCACACCTAGATTATAAGTGGGCACATCTTGATGAAAGGTACTATTTTGTCCAATCCATTCATAGAAGCTTCGATGATTTTGCTGGTATTCTCCCAATTTTGAAAACTCTGGATGATTTAATGCGAGTATGCAGTCGCCAATTGATAACCACCATAAATAGTTTTTTTTTCGCACAACGATTAAACATGCAGTTTCTCCTTGAATCATTTTGCATTGCGCTAGAAATTCCTTGCTGGCGAAATGGTTTAAGAAAAAAGAAGTAATTTGTGGGAATACTTTATTTAGTGGCAATTGTAGAATTGTTTTTATCTCCTCTTTTTTTTCATCCATACTTTTTATCACTAAATCTGCGCTTTGTGCTGTATCATGTGCATCTAAAAGGGTCGCTAATTCCCAATCATCTTGTTCATTTATCCAGATTAAGCAGCCATCTTCATTTTTGTATTGACCTACAGAAGAATTTCCTCCAAATCTGCCTAATACTAGATTATTTTTTAGCTGAAGAATGTTAATCTCATCCACAAAATGTTTGTCACTACCTACCCATTTATATTCCATATAGTTCTTCCTCACATATAAAGCAACATATAGCCATTTCCCATTCCCCCTATGATAAAAATGGATAGAAAATCTAATGTCTCCTTGAAAGAATCAATAACCCTTTCGAAAAAATTTCTGATATGCAACTTTTTTACTCTTAACTACGAAAACCTTTCCCTGATACTCTTGATATTTTTTAAAAAAATCAGGCTTGCCCACTTCTTCAAAGTGTTTATTCCATTGAAACATTTTAAAGAAAATCTTAAAGGAAGGCTGATAATGTGCTTTTTCAATGCCTACCTTTTGCTTAATAAATCTTTTCATAATGCGATAGGTACGAATATAATAATTAGTATCCAAGAAAATAATGGTATCCGCTTGTTGGAAACTGTTCTTTACCCATTCGTCATGATGAACTCCTTCGATAATCCATTTATCTGTTTGGACAATCCTATGTAATAATTTCTCTCGTTCCTCTTCGGTTCTTCTGCTATCTCCATTTTCCTTTCGCATCCAAACGACATTATCGAGTTCATAATATGGAATTTCTAGTTTCGTTGATAATTCCTTCGCTAATGTTGTTTTTCCACTACCAACAGAACCAATGATATGAACTTTAGCTGGAGCAGTTTTCACCATTCAACACCTCCCTATGATAGCCGATTATTATGCATGAGAGGTAAGTGGAAAAAGGATTGGTTCAAGGTTTTCAATCTTTCTCGCATGTCGAATAAATAAAACATCTGAACTCTCTGCAACTATATAATTTCCTTTGCTTTTTAAATCATCTGGTATAAAATGAAATATCACTTTATTCATCGTTTCCGTAAAAAGAGAGGAGAGAAGAGCTTCCATATTTACAATAGATGCACTAATCACATCATATATATGTAATTCATCCTCTATTTTTTCATAAATAACAATAACATCTTCTTTTTCAAAATAATAAGTGATTTCATGAAAAACTTCGATTAAATAAAAGAATAGCAAATGAGTATTCTGTTGTACTCCACAAATGGTAGAAACAGGAGCCCGCTTATCAGCAAGTCTTTTCATGAGACAAAAGTCCTGGCTATTATTTACATCTAACTTTCGAATAATGGAGGGATTCTCTTCTTTCATATGGCAACCAACAGTCAAGTCCATATGAAAGCTCCTTTCCTGCAACCTACCAAATCCAAATTTCGGATAAAAATCAAGAACAGATGAATTAGCAAATAAATAGATAAAATCATACTGGTGTTCATATTTCGAAATAATATGATTGATTAATTTAGCCGATAATCCTCTATTCCGGTAGTCTGGATGTGTCATGACAGTACCAAGCTGAAGTGCCTTATACGCTTTTTTATGAAGGATGATATCCATTTTATTAATCGAAACATTGGCTATCACTTTTTCACCATCTAAAAAGGAATAACAAATATAGTCATCATTCCAGCAACCAAGCTGATCCCATCTGGAAAAGTCGATTTGAAAAACTTGTTTAGCTAATTCTATAAAACTCTTTTTATATTGTATGTTTTCTTTATAATTCGATATTATTGAATAGGGGCTCATTTACTTTCTCTCTTTTATTATTTTTCTATGCTTAAAGATACCTTTCCACTATCTCGGAAAGACGCATCTGCTACTTTTTCTACTATCATTTGTCCATCTTTCACAAGGATAACCGATACACAGCAATTGTCATGATGGGGGAATCCTTCACTATTTAAGAGGGACTTCATCAAAAAGCCAATAGTGACACCATGTGAGAAGACTGCTATATTTCCACCAGTATCTTTATGTGCAGATATGATATCCTCAACTGCAGCTTTTGTTCGATTTATTAAATCAGTAAAAGATTCTCCATCTTGCACTTTACTTTCCACATCTTTAAAGGAAAAGAGTCTATCCAGAATATCACCATGCTCCGCAATAATGTCTGCCTGTAGCATTGCTTCAAACATACCAAAATTCATTTCCTTTAATCGTACATCTTTTGTTAATTGAATTTTTCTCGTACCTAATGCATATTTAGCAGTATCTAAAACTCGCTGACTATCACTTGCATAAGCAGCTACAAAGGGAATATCTACTAAACCAGCTCCTACAGATTTCGCTTGCAGTATCCCATTTTCCGTTAAGGGAGAATCACAAAATCCTTGCATCCTTTTCTCAATATTATATTGGGTCTCTCCATGTCTTATAAAATATAATCTCAATTCGTTATCCATTCCAAACATCCTTTCTTTTTATTTTTCACAGGATAAAATCAAGAAAAGCGGAATTCTCTTCCGTCTTTCAAAATCTTTTTTTTGCTCAAAGTTCTCTTGCTTTGGCATACCTTCCCGTAAATCTGTTACTTTATAGCCTGCTTCCTTTAACAGCCGAAAATATTCTTCGATTGTCCGATGATACTTAACTACATCTTCGCCTATCCATTGCTCTGTTCTTTCTCCCATTGAAAAATAATCATCCACAATCCAATTCGTTCTTTTCTCCGAGGAAGCGGCGCTCTCAATTGTAGAAAGCAATAGTGGGTGTTGAACACTGAAGACAAATTTCCCATCTTCCTTTAACTGATTATATATACCGTGAAAAATCGTATGTAAATCTTTTATATAATGAAATACTAAACGGGATACAACTATATCGACCTTGCTATTCATAAAATCCCAATCTTCCAGCTTAGAAAGATAAACCGAAGCAGTTGTTCCATTTACATGCCGGGAAGCTTCGTCAAACATTCTCTTAGAACCTTCCACACCAATATAGCTTTCTGCACCTTTTTCTAATAGCTCTACACCGAAATTCGCATCTCCGCATCCTAAATCAAGGATAGACTTCCCATCGATTTCCCCTACTAATTCATATA
This sequence comes from Niallia sp. HCP3S3_B10, assembly GCF_052064465.1. Taxonomy (NCBI): domain Bacteria; kingdom Bacillati; phylum Bacillota; class Bacilli; order Caryophanales; family Bacillaceae; genus Niallia; species Niallia sp. HCP3S3_B10. The sequence continues at coordinate 73,688 of NZ_JBQHVO010000013.1, forward strand.
AAATCGGCCGTTCTATGCTATTATTAGGACTTGTCTCTCTATTTCTTCTTGCTCGATAATTTTCAAAAAACTGCTCATTATCATATACTGAGGAACCTTTATATGCCATTTATTCACCTCTTTGAATTTCTCGCAATTTCTTTACAATTGATTCTACTAAAATATCATAGCATTCTTCTCCAAAATGAATTCCATCATTATGTACGCCTTTTAATATCTTCTCTTAATCTTATTTAATCACCACCTTACTATAAGAATATTCAAGCATTTTGTTTCTATCCTATTTTATACCATTTAGCTTAATTCGTCTTATTCTTTTCTTTGATTAACTGAAATAAAATAATATCTTGCTCTGTACGTTTATTAATTATAGGAAAAAGAGAATACTTCTTTGCTTTCGTTTTAATAAAATTGAATATTAAGAATATTAATTATGGGCTAAGTCCTTAACTATACCTCTTCGAAAATCATGTGCTTTCAGCTGTATACCCCATTTTTTTATAAAATTGTTGTGCATTTGTTCGATCTGGACGATTTCCGCTATTTAATCCAATTCCATCGACACCGAGATTCTTTACAAAGCTTTCCACTTGCTTCAATAAAAGCTTTCCCATCCCTCTGTTCTATAGTTGCAGTCTACTACAAAGGCAATGATTTGAACATAAATAACATCTTTATTATAAAGTGAAATACGACCATCCCAACCACCTTCTTTTTATAGCAAGCTATGAAAATTAATGATTGGGACTAGCTTCAATAACATGGAATCGAATTCTCATTTGCTCTATGGTAATCTGATAATCAAGTTGTTCCATTAATATAGCTAATTCTTTCCTATCATCTGAAGTTGCTTTCCTTATCTCCATTCCCTGAACTCCTAAAGAAATAATAATATGAGCATACAGAAAAAGAAACCATAGTATAATCATCTAACCTTTTCGTTCCTCCAATCGTTTTTCCACGCGTTGAAAACCCCATTTCATAATAATAGGCACACAAAATAAGATAAATAATAAGCGAAATAACTGATAGGTTGTGATAATCGGCAAGTTAGCATGAACAGATTGTCCTAGCACTGCCATTTCCGCCATTCCACCAGGTGCTAACCCAATAAATGCAGTTAATAAGGAGATATCACTGTCTAGGCTAATTAAAATATAACCAAGTAATAATGAAAAAAGAACGAGTAAAGTGGAAGTTATCGTTACAACACTTAAAAACTTCGCCTTATTTTCGATATTTCCAAATTTAATTTGCAGTCCAAGATGAATACCTATTAATGTTTGCGCAACACAGGTTAAAGTAATAGGAATTGCTGGCACATCCATCCCAGCAATTGATATCGTCGCAATAAGAAGCATCGGACCAATCATAAATGGTGCTGGAAACTTCCACTTTTTCACTAACCTGGCAAGAAGAAAGCAACAGAAGAGGAGCAGAAAAATCATCCAATGATAGCTTGCACTGTCAGCAGTAGACGTCACCGTTGCTGTGGCTTGATTTCCATACAGAATCGGACTATAAACAAGGAGTGGAACGAGAATGATGACGGATAAGATACGGCTTATTTGAATAACTGTTACAACAGTTAAATCAATTCCTTTAATTTCAGAACTGATGGCAATCATTTGGGATAAACCACCAGGAATACTACCTGCAACAGTTGATTTTAAATTGCTGTGTGTTAACTTCGAAGTGATAAACGCAAGGATTAAACTAAAAGCAATCATGATAACAGTCATTAAAAGCATCGATGGTAAATGACTACCCATTTCTACTAATGTCTGTTTCGTGAATTGCTTTCCAATGAGGTATCCAATGACAAGGAGCCCGATATCTCGAAAAGAGAAAGGTAATTTAGGAGAATTTTTGGCAAGTCGAACATAAAGAATCGTACTGAACATGGGGCCAAGTAGCCAAGCAAGGGGAAGTTGGCATACTTGAAACACCCATCCTCCAAGTACAGCACTTAAACATAATAAAAGTAATGACATGATTTCGATCCCTTCTATAAAAATAAGTACTCTCATTATACTACTTATTTTCCCTTAAAATGAAGGACTACTTTCATTTTTTGATAATCATTAGTTGCCTTTATAGCTTATTTCCTTTACTTTTACTTTTTGCAGCACCCATTCTTGCTTATTCCAAGTCCACCAAGTTTCCAAGTAGCCAATGGTATCAACAGCAGCTAATCCACTTATCCGTTGTTTTCCCTTGATAGCAGTTTGATTATTTAGTCTAGTTACCTTTAACTCAGAAAATGGAGATAAGATTAACTCGGTCGGTTCATTTAATCTTCCTTTATGGTAAAGGCCAAGCTTTTCATAATGATGTCTGCGATCATATAAATCAAAAATATACATTTTTTCTTTATTTATCTTTAATTCTGCTTTATATGCATCCTTAAACTGGCTTTCTACTGATGCTAACTCTGGTTTTTGCAATTCTACTAATTTATTTCCTTGCAACTGAAAGAAATAAAAACTCTTCTCTGTTCCTCTTTCATTCGCAGATACAGATAGCAATAATTCTTTATGGTGATCATCATTTATATCCATTATATGTAATTTAGGATCAAAGCCACCTTCAACGGCTAACGTTGCAGTCTTATCTTTTTGAATAGAAACATCAAGAAATAATTCCTTAAAAAAATTACTATTTTCAGGTTGATCTGAAGCATCTCCCTTTAATTGAATCATTTCTTCTTGCCCATCACTTGTAATATCCGTTTTTTCTTCTAGGATAAGTTTATTGGTCTTCTCATCCTTCTCCATTGCATAAACACCAGTAATAGCAGTTAAAGTCATTAAAAAGAAAGCACTCAAAGCAACAAGTAATTCCCTTCTCATGCTAAAACCTCCTAACATCATAATAATTTTAGCATGTCCTTTTTTGGAAAAATCATGTAAGTAAGGAAAAGAATTTTTAAAAAATAACGGATAGTTGATTTTTTGATGCTGGATATGTGTATTGGTTTTGGATGGAGAGGCAGGAACGCTATTTTTCGCTTAACCCTAGTTAAAAGTGGTTTTCATTCCTTTGATGAACACCATTTTTCCCTTAGCTCTTACCGAAAGTGGTTTTGATTTCCCTGTTGAACATCATTCTTACCGTATCCTTCCCAACAAATTCTAGCTTTCATCACTTACTATATATCTCATAATCGCTCCCGCTCTATAATACAAGTATTTCAACAAATGAATGCCAATACACCAAACAAAAAAAGACTCCCAATCGCAAAGACACTTTGCAAATTGGGAATCTCTTTTATTAATTATGCTTCCTCTTGACTAGCTTTTTCTTCCCACAATTCGATAATCTTTCCTGCCTCTGTTTCATCGATAACAAAGGAGCCATTCGAATAGCGATCATTAAAGCGGAGCTCTGCAATTTTCACAGATTCTATCTCCCCTTTTTCTGTTTGTATGTAAACTGTATCTTGTGCTTTGACAACAGCCATACCAACAATTCGATGTGGGTTTGCTTTTAATTCACGAAGCATAATTAACCCACGTTTTGCTCTTCCAGAGAATTCAAATTCAGAAAGCTTCATTTTCTTGATAGAACCACGCTGTGTAATAATCACGATACTTTCTGTTTGCGGATTTGTAATTACTTTTCCAGCTACCACATAATCGTTGTCTTTTAGATTAATACCTTTGACACCTGCTGCTCTTGCTCCAACTATATTGATTTCTTCTTCATGGAATCGTAAAGAATAACCTATATGTGTGGCAATTAACACTTCTTGTTTGCCATTAGTAAGGTGAACATCAACTACTTTATCATCACCTTTAAGATTAATGGCTACTAGCGGTTTTGAATAGCGTTGTGCTCTATAATTAATCAATTCTGATTTCTTAGCCATTCCATTTTTCGTAAAGAAAAGCAGATATTGAGATTGTTCAAAATCCTTAATTGGCATAGCATTTATAATTGATTCGTCTCGGTCAATTGGAATAATATTAGAAATATGCTGTCCTAGATCCTTCCAGCGTATATCCGGTAATTCATGAACAGGTAAATATAAATAGTTTCCTTTATCTGTGAATAATAATACTACTTCTGTTGTGTTCACATCAATTTTAGAAAGAATTCTATCCGTATCCTTCATTCCGAAATCCTGGCCATTGCTTGCTGCGTAAGAACGTTGACTTGTTCGTTTAATATACCCATCCTTTGTGACAGTTACAATCACATCTTCACTCGCCACTAATACTTCAAGATTAATTTTGATTTCCTCAATTTCATCTTGAATCAATGTGCGTCTTTCATTAATAAAGCGTTTTTTTACGTCTTTTAGTTCCTTTTTAATAACAGAAAGCAATTTCTTTTCACTTGCTAGAATTGCGGTCCACTCTTCAATTTTTTCTGCTAATTCTGCAGCCTCTGCTTCTAATGCAGTTATATCTGTATTCGTTAAACGATATAGCTGTAATGAAACGATTGCTTCTGCTTGTGGCTCCGTAAATTGATAAGCAGCGATTAAGTTATTTTTCGCATCTCGTTTATCTTTAGATGCACGAATCGTTGCGATTACTTCATCCAATATCGATAGCGCCTTAATTAAACCATCAACAATATGTTGACGATCCTTGGCTTTTTGTAAGTCAAATTCTGTACGTCGTTTAATTGTTTCCTTTTGATGTTCAATATAAGCATCTAATAAAGCAATGATGCCCATTAGTTTCGGACGTTTGTTATGAATGGCAACCATATTAAAGCTATAAGTGATCTGCAAATCGGTGTTTTTAAATAAGAAATTTAAAATCCCGTTTGCATCGACTTCTTTCTTCAGCTCAATGACAATACGCAAGCCTGTTCGATCGGTTTCATCTCTAACCTCTGCAATTCCTTCTACTTTTCGATCTAATCGCAATTCATCAATTTTTTTAACGAGATTGCTCTTATTTAACTCATAAGGAACCTCCGTAATAACGATTTGCTGTTTGCCGCCTCGTAATGTTTCAATTTCCGTTTTCCCGCGGACAATAATTTTCCCTTTTCCAGTTTCATAGGCTTTTTTAATGCCTTCTACTCCTTGGATAATACCGCCTGTTGGAAAATCCGGTCCTTTAATGTGCTTCATGATGTCTTCAACCGTACAATTTGGCGAATCCATTCGCTCAATCACACCATCAATTACTTCCCCTAAGTGATGGGGTGGTATATCTGTTGCATATCCAGCCGAGATACCTGTTGAACCATTCACTAATAGATTTGGGAATTTTGCAGGCAGAACGGTCGGTTCGTTGGATGTATCATCAAAGTTTGGGATGAAATCAACGGTTCTTTTTTCAATATCACGCAGTAATTCAGCTGAAATAGCAGATAGCCTTGCCTCTGTATAACGCATTGCTGCTGGCGGATCACCGTCAATGCTTCCGTTATTTCCATGCATTTCAATTAAGACATTTCGAACCTTCCATTCTTGACTCATCCGCACCATGGCGTCATAGACAGAAGAATCTCCATGTGGATGATAGTTACCAATTACGTTACCGACTGTTTTGGCTGATTTCCGAAAATGTTTATCATGTGTATTACCTTCTACATGCATGGCATAAAGGATACGGCGCTGTACAGGCTTCAACCCATCCCTCGCATCAGGAAGTGCCCTCTCTTGAATGATGTATTTACTATACCGTCCAAAACGGTCACCGATAACATCTTCTAAGGGTAGATCACGATATTGTTCTAATGAACTCATGATGGACTTCCCTCCTCTGCAACCGTAATATTTTCATTTTCTAAAATGTTCCCTTCATCTTCTAATCCGAAGGCAACATTTGATTCAATCCATTTTCTACGTGGCTCTACTTTATCTCCCATTAATGTTGTTACACGACGCTCAGCCCGTGCAAGATCATCAATTTTCACCCGGATTAGCGTTCTTGTTTCTGGATTCATTGTTGTTTCCCACAGTTGATCTGCATTCATCTCGCCTAGACCTTTATAACGTTGCAGGATATATCCTTTACCAATCTTCTTAATCGCATCTTGCAGGTCATCATCACTCCATGAATATTCGATGACTTCTTTTTTTCCAGAACCTTTGCTTACCTTGTATAAAGGTGGTAAAGCGATATATACTTTCCCAGCTTCAACTAGTGGTTTCATATAGCGATAGAAAAACGTTAACAGAAGTACTTGAATATGAGCTCCATCGGTATCTGCATCCGTCATGATAATGACTTTATCATAGTTAGCATCCTCTACCTTAAAGTCCGCTCCAACCCCTGCACCGATAGCATGGATGATTGTATTAATCTCTTCATTTTTAAAAATATCTGCTAGCTTTGCTTTTTCTGTATTGATAACTTTCCCACGAAGAGGCAGTACCGCTTGGAAACGACGGTCTCTTCCTTGCTTCGCAGATCCACCAGCTGAATCCCCTTCCACTAAATAAAGTTCATTTTTCTGTGGATTTTTTGATTGCGCAGGTGTGAGCTTACCAGAAAGAACCGCTTCGCCACGCTTACGCTTTTTGCCGCTTCTTGCTTCTTCTCGCGCTTTTCGAGCTGCTTCTCTTGCTTGTGCTGCTTTAATAGACTTTTTAATCAAAAGAGAACTTACTTCAGGATTTTCTTCAAAGAAATAGGCTAGGTGTTCAGATACGACCGCATCTACAGCTGATCTTGCTTCACTTGTGCCTAATTTACCCTTTGTTTGTCCCTCGAATTGTAGTAAATCTTCTGGTACACGAACAGACACAATCGCAGACAGCCCTTCCCGAATATCAGAACCATCTAAGTTTTTGTCTTTTTCTTTTAGGAGGCTGACTTTTCGAGCATATTCATTAAACATACGTGTCATCGCTGTTTTCGCGCCAGCTTCATGGGTACCGCCGTCTTTTGTACGAACATTATTCACAAATGACAGAACATTTTCGGAATAACCATCGTTGAATTGAAAGGCATATTCTACTTCAATTCCATTGCTCTCTCCCTCTAGGCTAACAACTGGATGAAGAGAATCTTTCTCTTCATTTAAATATTCTACAAATGCTTCAATCCCATTTTCATAATGGAAAACACTTTGCTTATTGTTTCTTTCATCAATAATTTCAATTCGCAGTCCTTTTAACAAAAAGGCAGATTCTCTTAATCGCTCACAAAGTGTTTCATAATTGTACGTTGTTGTGGAAAAAATCGCTGGATCTGGCTTAAAGTGAATCGTTGTTCCAGTTTGGTTTGTTTTCCCGATTCTTTCAAGTGTCGAAACAGGTTTACCACCATTTTCAAAACGCTGTTCATAAACAAAACCATCACGCTTAATATTTACAACAACCCATTCTGATAACGCGTTAACTACAGATGCGCCTACACCATGCAGGCCACCACTTGTTTTATAACCACCTTGTCCAAATTTTCCTCCAGCATGAAGAATGGTAAAGATAACTTCAGGTGTTGGCTTTCCAATCTTATGCATTCCAGTTGGCATTCCACGTCCTTTATCCTTCACACTTATGGAATTGTCACGATGGATTTTTACAATAATCGTATCTCCAAATCCAGCCAGTGCTTCATCGACTGCGTTATCTACAATTTCATATACAAGATGATGCAAACCTCTAGAATCTGTACTCCCTATATACATCCCAGGACGCTTCCTTACAGCTTCTAATCCTTCTAACACTTGAATGGCATCATCATTATATTCGAATGCTTGCTGATTCTTTGCCACTGACATACCCCTTTCACTTCTACAAATCCGACATATTATCTTTCTATGTATCATGTCGAACAATTGTTTATGTATTCGTCTAAAAAATGAATTATCCTCTTAAATATTAAAATTTAATGGAATAACTACTTTTCTTTATTAGACGACCTTAAAAGAAGGCTTCTCTTTCCACCTTCTTTTTCGCTTTCAAATTTATTGAATTTTTAATAAACAGTTGTTGATACCAATTCCAAAACAGAACAATTGTTCTTACATCGTATTGTAGCACATAATCTCATTTTTCACGTTCATTTTTTTCATTTTATCTTTCGATTTTTTCCCGGCAAAACCAATATTATACCAATCATCAAAAAAGCAAAAGTATTTTTTTAAAAGGTTTCCCTCTATTTATCTATATTATGTTAACACAGATTCTTAGGAAAAACGAATAAGTTTATTAAATCAGTTTCCATTTTTAGCATATGATAACGTTTTATTTAATCAAATTACAGGAATGTTTTATGTATTCTTTGCATGTTGGAACAAAAAAAACAGAATGATTTTTTATAACCATTCTGCTTTTCACCCATATCTATTTTAATATAATATCCTATTTCGTCATTGCATGTTCCACTTTAATACAGCGATCCATGATCACTGTATAGCCTTTTTCTTTTAATTGATTAAATGTTTCTTCATGTACGAGACCTAATTGTGCCCAAAAAACATCTGCGTCAATTTTTTCAAACTCTTCTGCAACCTCTGGCAAATATTCAGATCTTCTAAATACATTGACAATATCAACATGTCCTTCAATGTCTGTTAATTTTTTTACAGCTTTAACGCCGAGCACTTCATCTACTGTAGGATTAACAGGGATGATTTCATAACCTGCATTCTTCATTGCTTCAGATACCATATAAGAGGTTCGTGAAGGATTATCACTTAAACCGACTACCGCAATTCTCTTTGCCTTTTTTAGAATAGCACCAATTTCTTCTCGACTCGGATTATTAATTGCCATTATATTCGCTCCTTTTCCAATCATTTTTTATACGTTTCCCCAAAAGCAGGAAGAAAAAACAATAGAATGCCATTAAAGCTTTCTTCCTTATACAATAGCAAATATTGCTATTTTCTGAAAGATTGATCCATGAATTAAATATTGGATTATCATCACCAACATGCAACTTTGGTAGCTCTTGTTGAACTGTCTAACTGTTTCTTTACTCCTTCTTTAAATAGATTAGAAGTTCCTAAAAGAATAATCATTTCACTATCATCCAACTTTTAACAATCAATTATTCTCCTGTTCAAGTCGCAGAAGAGTCTACTTCTTCAACAGAAAATATTGCAAAGCTTATCCAAATCATTCAAAATGACACGGAAACGACCATCGATACGATGAAGAAAACTTCTGAAGAAGTTCAATTCCTCTTTAGCGCTTGCTCAATTAGCAGATGAACTACAAAATATAGTGAAGTTATTTAAAATATAAAAAGACATGAAAAAAACCACTTTCCAATTTAAGAAAAAGGTTTTTTTCTGTTATTGCTCCTACTTCTCTAACGTTAATGCTGTCCAAGCTGTTTCATTGGCAAAAGTCCGCGACCAGCTTCCAAGACCAGCTAAATTATACTTTTCTACTAATTCAGCTCTTTTCGCCAAGGATAATTCATCCTCTAGCCAAATTTTGTACGTTGATTTTGTTTCTTTATCAACATATTCCCCGTAGTTTTGACCACTAACTTCGTCATATGTTGGAGTAACATTATGCTCTTTTAACCATTCCTCCACACTTGCCATGGAAAGGGATTTAGAAGAAACTTCTCCATTTTCTTTCTCCTCCCACAATCGTGCATATAACGGTACTCCTAAAACGAGCTTATCACTTGGTACAACATCAAGTAAGGTTTCTAAATTTGCTTCCACCCAAGGGAAACTCGCAACACTTCCAGAAATCGGACTTGTTGCCCAATGTTCATCATATGCCATCACAATAAGATAATCGACTATTTCTGCCAAATGGTCTCTTTGCAGGAATGCAGAATAATTTCCGTCTGCAATAAAGGTAATATCCATCGAAACCGTAATGCCTGCCTCATGTAAATAGGGCGTTGCCTCTCGAACAAACTGTGTTACATATTTCCCATCTTCTTCGCGAACATTCTCAATATCGATATTTAGACCATTTAATTTATACATTTCACTGTAGACCAAAAGCTGCCTGATAACGGTCTGTCTTTTTTGATAATCCTTTAAAACTTCATGTGTTTTATCCGGATCAAAATCATTGGAGAATAACCCCCATACTTGATAACCCTGTTTATGTGCCCAATCTACATAGGCTGTTGACCCTAAATTTGATACATTCCCATCATTTCCAGAAAGCTTAAACCATGTTGGAGATACAACATTTACTCCGCTCATTTTTGGAATGCTTGAAGTGTCTGGATTTCTTGAATATACTGCTTCCCAGGTCAATTGAATTGGTCCATCGATTTTGTTCAGCTTTGGTTCCAGCTGTTCTAATTCGACCTGAACTACTTCTGATTTTTCTTTTTTCACGTATTTCTTTTTTACGAAACCTGCGATTCCATTCTCTTTTCTGACAAAATAGAAATCTTCTACTTCATTTTCAATCGTTACCTGTTCACCAGGAACTAACTCATCCGTATAAGGAGCAGATAATGTTGCACCAGAACGCAATTTGGTGAAATCCTGCCTGACTTTTTTAGAAGTAAATGTTCCATCCGCTCTTTCTTGTCCATTCTCTTCCAAGAGTACTACTTGTTCTTTTTCTAAAATCGTATATTTAATCGGATAAAACGTAGCTAATGGATCTAATGCCACATAAATTGTCCCGTCCTCATCTTTTAAAGGCTGAAAGGAAAGCTCTGTATTCTTATCATTAACATAATAAGAAACAGAATCAGTTGGAAACTGAATAACTTTATCTTTTGTCGTCACAATAACAGAATTACTATTTTCATCATATGTGATACTTCCATCTATTTTTTCCTGCCAAATACTTAATGGTAAATATACTGTATCTTTATCAAAAATAGCATTCCCAATTTGTTCACCATTCAATAAAACTGGATTTTCTCCTTGAAAGTAATCCACTTTCTCCTTATTACCAAACGGATAGAGAAAAAGCAAAATAATGGATATAACTACTACTAAAACCGCTATAATAAGACCAACAATTACTTTTTTATTTGTTGGTTTTTTCTGAAACGAATAATTTATTTCTGTCATTTGTTCCTCCTTGGAGTTGTTCATGGAAAGTCGAGTTACTAGAATAATAGACGTAATGGGAATATCCCTAGTTTCATATTAACATATAATTCGACAAAAAAAGAACCATCCAACAGATGGCTCTCCTTTCCTACTAATCAAATTATATGTATTATACAAAATCATCTATTCCATTCAGCAAACGTTTTTCTAAATCCATAAAAAGGGCGAAAACCTTTGTTTTCATAATAGGTTTGAGAAGTACTAGAAGCAAGCATTTCTACTCTAGTTGTTGGATATAAGCTGTGTACATAGTATAGAAGTTCCTGCCCCACGCCTAATCCCCTATAAGTTTGGTCAATGAGTAATTCGCAAATGAATAGAGTTATCGATTGATCGGTGATTCCTCTAATATAGCCTATTATTTTATCATCAACGATTGCAACATAAGCAATATTCGAATGATTCCAAGCAGCTTTTGCATCATCCTTTTTCTTCACTAGATTGCTCCATGCTTCTTGTTCATTTAAGGTGTGAATCGACGAAAAGTCAGCTTCTTTATAGGAACGAATTTGAATTTCTATCCCATTTTTTAACGTAATCATCATATTGTTTTAACCTTCTTTCCTGTAGAGTCTTACTGGTTTAAGAGTGTGAAAAGCATTTTACTATCATTATTATCGATGCATTTCTTTCATCAACAGATTCTTTTTTGTAATATTATACAACAAAAAAGGCGCTCCCTCAGGAGTGCCTTTTGATACTTAATACGGACCTTATTTTTTCGCTATCCCATTTGATGGTCTATCAAGCACAATCCGTGGTGCTGAAATTAATAAAAGAACGAGGATTATAGAACATAGTATTGTTGCTCCTAAGTATGAACCACCGTTTACAATCAAGGAATTGATAAATGGTGACATTCCTTCTGGTGCATAGCTCGCCCAAATAGTCACACCTGCAATGAAATGCCAAATATAGCGAGTAAATCCACCAACAACCACTGCCAAAATAATTAAGCCAGTCGCTAACCCTTTTTGTTCCGTTTTTAAAGCATTTTGAATAGATGAAGCAAATAATCCAGCAAATCCAATACATGCAAAAGCAAATAAATATTCTAAAATTACTTGCCAAAAACTTAATGCCTGCAGATCACCGACAACTATTTGTAAAACGCCCCATAAGAAACCTGCAATAGTGCTAGCTTTAAAGCCCCAGCGAAAAGCTACGATAAAAATAGGTACCATTGCAAAAGAAATGGATGTGTTAAAAACGGGAATGGATGGCAATAAATCTAGAATAAGTGCAATGGCAGCCATGATTGCCACTTCTATCATGACAACTAATCTCATATTTTTCATAAAAAAAACTCCTTTTATTGCAGACCAAAAGGAGAACTAACGCGCGAAATGAATTATATAGCTTACTATATGAACTCTTCCCACATTCCTACGTTAGAATTAACTAACAGGTTCGAAGGGTCAGATCTATTGATCACTCTCAGCATTACGCTCCCCTTGTGGTTTGCTTATTATCAATTATAGTTATTATAGCATAAATTTTCATTTAAATAGGCCTTTTCCTTAAATAAAGAATATTCAAACTTTAAAGTTTGCAACAATAATAATAGTAGAATTTTATTAAATTATTTCTGTTATGTTCACTTGCTTTTTAGAATTAGTTTCTTTTTTAACAACATAACCCATTAATAACAACCCTACTATCCCAAATGAGAATAATCCTAAAGACATTGTTAAGTCGGATAGATTACTGCTTATCGTAATGGCTAGTCCAGCTAAAATCATTTGACCTTGACCAATTAATCCATTTAAAGCTAAATAAGAACTTCGGTAATTTTCATTCACTAAATCTGCAAGGATGCTTTGATTAATCGGAACATACATTAATTCACCTATTGAAATAAACAGCATGATAATAATAAGCCATACTGGTGAAGAAATATAAGTTAGAATACAATAACTAACAACAAATAAACACATGCCAATAAAATATTGCTTATAGTCAGATAGTTTTTTCATCATCCAAGTAACCATACCCACACAAAAAACTACAAATATGGTATTTTCCGCATGAAGAATCCCCACCATATTTATGCCATTAACAGGAAGGATACCGAAGAGAATAGTATCTTCCATCGTATCTCTTAAGTGAATGGCGATATAATTCGTTAAATGATTCTCAAGAGAAAAGATAAGTAAACAGGAAAGTAAATAAAGCATAAAAGTTTGGTCCTTCCAAACATATTGATAATTAGACCAAATTGTAGATTTGGATGTATGAGCATTCCTTATATCATGCCTTTTCATTAGCGATTCTTTAATAAATAGATAAGTAATGAAGCTAGATATAATTGAAACAAGGCCGACTGAAAAGAAGAAATAGAAATGATAGTCCATAAAGAAAAAAGCCCCTGTAATGGTTCCAAGTGCTGTTGCTGAATTAGCTAGCCAGTACATCGCTGTAAAAACAAATTTCCGTTGCTCTGCTAATACTAAATCATGAATCATTGCAGTAGAAGCGGGGAAAAACATGCCATTAAAAAATAAATTAATCATAAATAAACCAGCGCTAATATATGGAAGATTAATCCATGGTGAATTAAAGGCTGCAATGACAAGATAGGTTATACCTACCCCTAGTTCTGCAATTATCATCATTTTTCTTCTGCCGATTCTATCTGATAAGTAGCCACCTATTAATGCGCCAATTATACCAGATAAGATGACTATGATAACAATTACTCCGGTTATCGTAGTTCCAATTAATGAACTAAAATAAACAGAAATATAAGGGATTATTGCACTAGATGTTATAGAAGTAACAAATTGTAAATACATGCGAATACGAAGAGAAATATGCAATTGACTAAATGTTTTCATCATCACGTTTCCCTTCCATTCCAAATAAGCGATAAGCTTGATTTGTAAATGCACGCGTAAACATAGGGTAGGCTTGATCTGAATAGGTTAACCTTGCCCCCATTAAGAATGCTAGGTATCCATAACCAACCTCTTCAGGATTACTTTTTGGTAAAAAACCCTTTTCCATTCCTGTATGAACTATTTCTTGAATATAACCTAAAAAAAGTACGACAAATTCGTCTAGTGCATTAATTTCAGAGAACCTATCTGGCTGTCCAATCACATATTGGACAATGCGGAGTTCTTTTTCTGACTCCATAAATAAATCAAGATGTTTTCGAATAATATCTTTTAATTTTTCTTCGGTTAAATCAGTAAGTTCTTTCTTGGTTTCATTTATAACCTTTTTAAATAATTGCAGAGGTCTATTAACGCATTCTGTAAACAAAGCCTCCTTGTTTTCATAATAAGTAAATACGGTTCCAAAACTAACACCAGCTTCTGCAGCAATATCCTTAATAGTTGTTTTACTAAAACCATTATGTGAAAACAATTTTAACGCTGCCTTAAAAATATCATCTTTCTTTTGTTCAGATCGTGGTTTGGCCATATAAATTCTCCATTCTTTTTAATTGATTGATTAATCAATCATATTATATAAAAGAAAATAATGGTAGTCAATCTTTTATTAAATTTTCAATCTATTTACTCCCCCTCTAAACAGAGACAAAATGAAATAGAGAAGCTGTAAAAGACGAAGAATCTCTAATGTTGCTCTTAAATAAAGCTTCATTCATCTCATCTACTGCTGAGAATTTCTTTTTTTAAATATAGTCAAGTATAATAACCTAATTCGTTTTATTACGCTACAAACACTCGATACACGATTGAGTCAAGTTTTTGTGGGAGTTTTTTTAGCTCCCTTTTTATAAAATAAAACTTTTAATTTTGTATCCGCTTTCTAAACATTTTCTTT